>NZ_CAWUGC010000016.1:0-2500 GCF_963921665.1 Saezia sanguinis | reverse complement strand
GCGGATGAGCTGTGGATAGGGGTGAAAGGCTAAACAAACTTGGAAATAGCTGGTTCTCTCCGAAAACTATTTAGGTAGTGCCTCAAGTATTACCATCGGGGGTAGAGCACTGTTATGGCTAGGGGGTCATGGCGACTTACCAAACCATGGCAAACTCCGAATACCGATGAGTATGAGCTTGGGAGACAGTGCACCGGGTGCTAACGTCCGGACACAAGAGGGAAACAACCCAGACCGCCAGCTAAGGTCCCCAAAATTGGCTAAGTGGGAAACGAAGTGGGAAGGCATAGACAGTCAGGAGGTTGGCTTAGAAGCAGCCATCCTTTAAAGAAAGCGTAATAGCTCACTGATCGAGTCGTCCTGCGCGGAAGATGTAACGGGGCTCAAGCCAGTTACCGAAGCTGCGGATGCACAGTTTGACTGTGCGTGGTAGGAGAGCGTTCTGTAAGCCTGAGAAGGTGAACTGTGAGGTTTGCTGGAGGTATCAGAAGTGCGAATGCTGACATGAGTAGCGTTAAAAGGGGTGAAAAGCCCCTTCGCCGAAAGCGCAAGGTTTCCTACGCAACGTTCATCGGCGTAGGGTGAGTCGGCCCCTAAGGCGAGGCAGAGATGCGTAGCTGATGGGAAACAGGTTAATATTCCTGTACCGAGTTGTAGTGCGATGTGGGGACGAAGAAGGTTAGCTCATCAGCCTGTTGGAATAGGCTGTTGCGATTCGTAGGTGGGGAGTTTAGGCAAATCCGGACTCCTATTTAAACACTGAGGATGAGGACGAGGGTCTACGGACCTGAAGTGAGTGATACCCAGCTTCCAAGAAAAGCCACTAAGCTTCAGCTACAACACGACCGTACCGCAAACCGACACTGGTGCGCGAGATGAGTATTCTAAGGCGCTTGAGAGAACTCTGGAGAAGGAACTCGGCAAATTGACACCGTAACTTCGGGAGAAGGTGTGCCCTTGGTAGGTGAACGTGAACAACGGGAGCCGAAGGGGGCCGCAGAGAATAGGTGGCTGCGACTGTTTATTAAAAACACAGCACTCTGCTAACACGAAAGTGGAAGTATAGGGTGTGATGCCTGCCCGGTGCTGGAAGATTAAATGATGGGGTGCAAGCTCTTGATTGAAGTCCCAGTAAACGGCGGCCGTAACTATAACGGTCCTAAGGTAGCGAAATTCCTTGTCGGGTAAGTTCCGACCTGCACGAATGGCATAACGATGGCCACACTGTCTCCTCCAGAGACTCAGCGAAGTTGAAATGTTTGTGATGATGCAATCTCCCCGCGGAAAGACGGAAAGACCCCATGAACCTTTACTGTAGCTTTGTATTGGACTTTGAATATATCTGTGTAGGATAGGTGGGAGGCTATGAAGCGTGTACGCTAGTATGCGCAGAGCCGCCCTTGAAATACCACCCTGGTGTGTTTGAGGTTCTAACCTAGGTCCCTGAATCGGGACTGGGGACAGTGCATGGTAGGCAGTTTGACTGGGGCGGTCTCCTCCTAAAGTGTAACGGAGGAGTTCGAAGGTACGCTAGGCACGGTCGGAAATCGTGCTGATAGTGCAATGGTACAAGCGTGCTTAACTGCGAGACTGACAAGTCGAGCAGATGCGAAAGCAGGACATAGTGATCCGGTGGTTCTGAATGGAAGGGCCATCGCTCAACGGATAAAAGGTACTCTGGGGATAACAGGCTGATACCGCCCAAGAGTTCATATCGACGGCGGTGTTTGGCACCTCGATGTCGGCTCATCTCATCCTGGGGCTGTAGCCGGTCCCAAGGGTATGGCTGTTCGCCATTTAAAGAGGTACGTGAGCTGGGTTTAAAACGTCGTGAGACAGTTTGGTCCCTATCTTCCGTGGGCGCTGCAAGATTGAGAGAGCCTGCTCCTAGTACGAGAGGACCGGAGTGGACGCACCTCTGGTGTATCGGTTGTCACGCCAGTGGCATTGCCGAGTAGCTAAGTGCGGAAGAGATAACCGCTGAAAGCATCTAAGCGGGAAACTCGTCTCAAGATAAGTCTTGCCGGGGCCTAGAGCCCCCTGAAGAGTCGTTCGAGACCAGGACGTTGATAGGCCGGGTGTGGAAGTGCAGTAATGTACGTAGCTAACCGGTACTAATTGCTCGTGAGGCTTGACCCTATAACTTTGATTGACAAAGTGAAAAGTAGGTCACTGCGAAAATGAATACGTGATTTATGCCCTTTTATATGAAAGAGGCGCCAATCAAGATAAGCTGATTAGCGATGATATGAATTGAGAAGCGGGAGCTTGGTAACGAGCTCTTTCTTCAGAACAACAGGTTACAGTCTGATGACCATAGCAAGGTGGCACCACTCCTTCCCATCCCGAACAGGACAGTGAAACGCCTTAGCGCCGATGATAGTGCCCAATTGCCGGGTGTGAAAGTAGGACATCGTCAGACTATTTATGCTACGGAAAAGCCCTCTGCTAAACACAGGGGGCTTTTTTATTGGCGGGGAAAGAAGCATTACAAACATAA
>NZ_CAWUGC010000015.1:0-249974 GCF_963921665.1 Saezia sanguinis | reverse complement strand
AGAACAACGTGGAATTGTTTGCCAACAAGAAGATGCAGATCGTGTCCACGGAAGACAAGGTGGAGGTGGCAGCGGAGAAGGAGATCTTGCTGACATCAGGAGGGGCTTATATCAAGATCTGTGACGGGCATATTTACATGCATGCGCCAGGCATTATTGAATTCAAGGCCAGCAGTTTTCCGTTTAAAGGGCCGACTTCGCTCAATGTGAACTATGATCTGCCCAAGATGGAGTTTGATCCGGTTGACTTTAAACAGCAGGCCGCGTTTATTGTTTCATCGCACCCGCAGGGCAAAGGGCTGCTTTATAAGGGCGAGCCGTACAAGCTGTATAAAGACGGCGCCCTGATTCAAGAAGGGCTCACTGACGATAAAGCCGCTATTGTGTATGACCTGGAAGAGGGCGCCAAATACCAGGTGGAACTGATCAGCGGGCATACGTTTGATGTTGAGCAGATGGAGCCAACTGAAGACCGCCAGGAAATTCTGGCACGTTCTTTGGGGCAGATGGGGTTCCGTTACTACGAGGACCATGTCGGCAGCGATTCACAGGATGCCGTACTGACTCAAGCAGAGCAGGTGATCACGCGCTATTTGAACCGCAAGCCCCAAAGCAAGTGATTTCAATTTGATTTAATTTGCATAAACAGAATAATTTTCAATTTAGGAGCATTGATAATGCCAATGTCAGATGAAACCAGTAACCGGCGCAAACGCATTGATAACGGTGCCAGCCAGCAGAAGATCAACTCGGGCAGCGTTGTTAATAATGTGCTGCCATGGTATCTCAGCCGGGCGCAATATCCGGTGCGCAATGGAAATGAATTGACGCCTTACCTTTGCGGGGCAGAAATTTTTGCAGCCGTGGCAGATTCAATCAAAAATGCCAAAAGCTCTGTTGACATTGTGGCCTGGGGGTTTGATCCGGCAATGCCGATTGTGCGTAATAACGCTGAATATTCACGTGACTATTCGGTGTGGGAGTCGCGCTATATCAATGGCGTGCAAACGGGGGTTGCGTCAAATTATTCACCCTGGCGCAAGCAGGACACATACGGTCATATTCTGCTGCATGCGCTCAGAGACAACCCCGATTTGCGTATCCGTGTGGTCGTCTGGTACTGCCGGTTCCGTCCCGGTTATAACCTGGCGGGCAACATCATCGGAATGCCCAGCACTTCAGGCAGCTATTCTAAAATGGACCGGCTCGATGCAAAAATTGAAAAAGATACCGGGTATGTATCTTCTGACTTTAGCAAAAACAGTCCTTTGCATTTACGTTCCCGGCATCCTGATGCACAGGCTTATTCCAAACAGTGGTTTGACTTTGTTCGAAATACGAAAACAAATCCTGATTACCCCTTTCTAGACCGTCTGGCCTTTTGTTTCAGGGCTATTGATTCCACTACCGTGCGCGAGGAAGACCCTTTTGTGGGCGCTGAATCAACAGGTATCTGGGCCATGCCTTCAGACCACCAGAAAATGATTCTGGTTGATTTTGATGACAACGACAAGCGGCACGGTTATGTCATGGGGCATAACGGCATTACGTGTTACTGGAGCGAATTTCCGTTTGTCCACCGTGATGTGCGCAGCGAGATGGATTTCGCACCGTACCACGATTTTTCAATGAGAGTGCGCGGCCCGCTGCTGATTGACATGAACGAGAATTTCTGCGATGCCTGGGCCAGCCGTTTTACTTTCAAGGGCACCGGTCCGCTGGGCAAAATCAGCATGCATGAAAGGCGTGCGCTTGAAGCGGAAGATGCTGAAGTTTTGCGTGCCAACCGTCGCCAGCATTATGAGGAAATCAGCAACAATACCACCAATACCTGGACGGCGCGGGGCCAAATTGTGCGAACCCTGCCCACGCATGAATTTGACGGCGCTCAGGAAAAAGAGGTGAAAGACGCCTACCTGCAGGTCACCCGCCATGCAGAGAATTATATTTTTATCGTCAACCAGTACTGCCAGTATTCCAAGCTGGCGCGTCATATCAAATACTGGTGGAAGCAGCGGCGCGACAAAGGCTACACCGGCAACCTATACATATTCATGGGCACCTGCAAGCCCGAGCGTGATGCGCAGGTGTTCCGGGCACAGCAGATGGCCAATGAACTGGGCGTGGGGCTGCAGTTTCCGGTGGCCGAGCATGAAATGTATTACGATGACGAAGATGACCCGCGTCGCCAGCGCGACAAAAATTTTTATGAGAATAATCCCGACTGGGCTTTCCAGCAGGGCGGGCCTGAGAGCGACCGCACGCGCTATGGTGATACGATGAACGCTGAAGAGCGGAAAATTCCGCGCAGCGAACTGGAGGCGATGGGCATTTTCCCGGTGTTTTTCATGTTTTATACCAAAATTCCAAGCAATGGTTCTTCCCTTGAAAGCAAATTGGCGCAGCAGGTGTATGTGCACGCCAAGCTGATGGTACAGGACGATGTGTTCATGACGCTGGGCTCGAGCAACCTCAACATCCGCAGTATGGCGGTGGATTCAGAGATGAACCTGATCACCGACCACATTGATACCGCACAGTTTTACCGGTGTAATTTGTGGAAGGCTTATTGCGATTTGCCAGTATCAGAAGAGTTTCCGAATCATCAAAAGACTTTAGAGCAAGATGATGTAGAGGGCATTTATAAAAGACTTAAGATTACGGCAGAGGATAACCATGAACGTATTAAGAATAGAGCGCCTATACAAGGACTGATTTCCAAGTTTGAGGATACCCGTGACACCAGCGCGATCCGGGTTGGCTAGGGACATACCATGCACATGACATCTATCCGTGCCTCACGCTCTACCCGCCTTGCGTTTTATTGGTTTTTACTGGCCTGCTTTATGGCCGTATCAGGCGCATTCATTGCGCCAGCAGCATATTCAAAGGAAACACCGACCATGACCCCGGGAATGACAAGCAACCAGGTAGCCCAGAAAGACATTGCGCGCATATTCGGCGAGGCCAAACCGTTTGACGCCAAACGCAGCGCGGACAATCTGCGCGCCAGTTGCAGGCAGTGGGCTGAGCCGGCAGCGCCCGACCCGGCATCGCACGAATGGTACCGTGCGGCAACCACGCTGCACGCAATCAAATACCGCACGATAGAGCAGCACCAGCAGATGCTGATTTTGTACGAAGCGGCAGCGCGGCGCGGGCACTACCTGGCAATGAAAAACCTGACGATTGTCTACAGCGAAGGCGCACTGGTGCGTGGCGGACGATTCAAGCCGGAGCCGGAAAAAGCGCGTGCGTGGATCAACGCCGGGCTGGAGCGTGAATGGCCGGGTGCACTGGAATGGGTGGCGACCGCGATGCTTGAGGGCAGCGCCGGATTCAGCCGCGACAGCAAACTGGGATGGGCGTATATGCAGCAGGCGGCAGACCTGGGCGTAGCGCTGGCGCAGTATCAGTTGGGATTGAATTACGGCGACAGACTTAAGCAACTGGAGCAGGAGAACGCGCTGATGGACTGTGCGGCAGCGCAGAACCTGTCGGCGGCGTTATATAACCGGGCAGTGCATAGTAAAATTTTTGGAAGGTCTGCTGAAGCGTTGGAACTATATCAGCGAACATTAATGGCGGGCGGGCCTAAAGGTGCAGATGCAGGCTATGTGATGTTTGGCGCGTTTGTTGAAAATTCAGGTAGCGGTCTAGAATTAAAAACATCTCCAGATGAAAGCAGGAAAAATGCCTATAGGGAATTGGAGAGAGCTTTGGCAGGCGGATCAGGCAAAGACGGCAATACCTTCTTGCGCTTTCCCCGGCTGAATGAGGTGCTGCCGCTGCCACCGGCAAAGATGCCACCATGGAAAGGCATTTATTCAGCGATGTCGCCAGATGACGCGAAGTACTATCGCAACCCGCCGAGCCCGCAGACTTACATCAACGACATTCGCCGTTCTGGCGGGTATCTGGTCAGTGATGACTACCTGAGCAAGCCGGTGCTGGGGGTTGACTGAATTTGATCATGCGCTTCGTCCATTCCTTTTGGAGAAAATGGCTGCTTGGTGCAAGTGTCACGTGTATGTTGTGCTTGCCGATGGGTATTGCCTATTGTGAGCCGCTAAATCAGGCTATGCAGACCACGCAGAAAGACATTGTCCAAAATATTGCACACCTGTTCGGTGAAGCCAAACCGTTTGATGCCAAGCGCAGCGCGGACGATTTGCGCACCAGTTGCCGGCAGTGGATAGAACCGGCAGCGCCCGACCCGGCGTCGCATGAATGGTACCGTGCAGCGACCACGCTGCATGCGATCAAATACCGCACGATAGAACAGCACCAGCAGATGCTGATTTTGTACGAAGCGGCAGCGCGGCGCGGACACTATCTGGCGATGAAAAACCTGACGATTGTCTACAGCGAAGGCGCACTGGTGCGTGGCGGACGATTCAAGCCGGAGCCGGAAAAAGCGCGTGCGTGGATCAATGCCGGGCTGGAGCGTGAATGGCCGGGTGCACTGGAATGGGTGGCGACCGCGATGCTTGAAGGCAGCGCTGGATTCAGCCGCGACAGCAAACTGGGATGGGCGTATATGCAACAGGCGGCAGACCTGGGTGTGGCGCTGGCGCAGTATCAGTTGGGATTGAATTACGGCGACAGACTTAAGCAATTGGAGCAGGAGAGCGCGTTGATGGACTGTGCAGCAGTGCAGAACCAGTCGGCAGCGTTATATAACCGGGCGATTTATTACGAGATACATAATAATCCATTGAAGGTATTGGAAATGTATCAACGAGCATTAATGGCGGGTGGGCCCAAAGGTGCTGATGCCGCAAATGCGCTTTGGGGCGCATTTGTGAAAGATTCATATGATCAACAACTGTTGCAGACCGCTCCTGATGAGGCCAGAAAAAATGCCTATAGGGAATTAGACAGGGCTTTGGCAGGCGGTTCAGGCAAAGACGGCAATACCTTCTTGCGCTTTCCCCGGCTGAATGAGGTGCTGCCGTTGCCACCGGCAAAGATGCCGCCATGGAAAGGCATTTATTCGGCGATGTCGCCCGATGATGCCGCGTATTACCAGAACCCACCACCGGCAGAATTCTATATTGAAGAAGTTCGTCGGGCCGGGTACATGGTGCCGGACGGGTATTTGAGTCAGCCGGTTCCTGAGCGCTGATGCGCAAGGGCATGTATCCAGAGCGGATGATTTCGGTTTTTTCAAAGAGGTTGGGGCTGGCGTTGCTGCATTGCGGCGCTGGCGTGTGGCCCGGTTATCAGCCTGATTTCAGCCTAACTGTCAGCTTGAAGTCGCCCCTGTGGTTGCTGCGGGTGTTGCTGTTGGCGCCGAATTGAAAATGGATGGCTGTTGGCGGGTATGGGGTTGATGATGGCCCTGACAGTAAGCTCTGGGGTGTGTGAAGCTGGTTGATGCCACGGTGCAAAGGGAGTGAAGTGTTGGCGGATGGTTTTCGTTTGAATGAGCATACGGGCTACCTGGAGATACCTGTAAGCAGGGTGGCAGAAGGGGTGGCGTATGCAGAGCAGCGCGGGTTTGGTCGTATCCGGGTGATGAATCCGGTGGGTGGCGATAGTTGCGACCATGTGGCGCTGGATGTTTCGGCGCTGGCGGGGCAGCACTTTATTGAGGCGCTGGATATTGGAGAAGGCGTCCATATTAAAAGGACGGATTTTTCACCGTTGTATGCGCTGAAGAATTTGAAGATGCTGTGCATGGCGTATGTCAAAGGCGCGGTTGATTTTTGCGCAATGCAGGGGCTGGAGACGCTTTATATCACGGGAGCCTCAGCCGAAATGGAGCCGCTGGTGTTGCCAAAGTTGAAGCGCCTGCTGCTGGTCAGTGTGAAGAATACGGATTGTTCTTTTTTGTCGCAGTTGGCCGGGCTGGAGGATTTGCGGATCAGCGGGGGGCGCTTTGTGTCGCTGGACGGGCTTGCCGGTTTGCACAAGCTGACGTCGCTGAGGCTGGACCACTGCCCGAAGCTGGCGGATGTTTCGGCGGTGAATGCGGTGCAGGGCTTGTCTGACCTGTATGTTGAAAAGTGCAAGCTGCTGCATGATTTTTCTTTTCTGGCGGGCCATGAGGGTATTGAGTCGCTTTTTGTTTCGGAGCTGGATTCGGTGGCGTTTGTGCCGGCGATGCCCAGGTTACGGGCGCTGCATTTCTGGAGTGTGAAGGATGGTGATCTGAGCAGCCTTGGTGATGCGGTTTCATTGGAGGAGGTGGCGTTTTTCCCGCAGAAGCGGCATTACTCGCATACACAGGAACAGGTGAATGCATGGCTGGAGGAGAGGAAGCATGGCAGGGGTTAGGTTGCCGTACGCTGGCTGGTGTGTGGGATGTGGTGCGCGATATGTGCAGTGCAGGGTATGAGGATGTATAAAGTGCGGCAAGCCGGCAGTGATGCCGGCTTGTTGTCATATCAGGTGGGGGCGGCAGGGGGCAACAGGGTGCAGTAAAAGAGTGGCAGTTATCATGGCCAGCCCAGGCCGATTTGCAGTTTGTGTTGTTGCAATGTGCAGGCCGCTACCGCTCATAAGAAATACGGATGATACGGGGCCTGCTCATGATGATGCACTCTAGGTTCAAGCCGCAAAATGTATGGTTGTGATGAGCGCTTTTAGAGGTCGCTTTTATGGATGATGTTGCTAAAACAGGCATCCTTATGGGGATGCCTGTTTGTTAAGCAGTTGTCAGCCAGTTTTGTTTATGTGAGCAACGGGCTGTTTATGTTGCTGCTGGTGTTGGTGCTGCGGGTGCGGTAATTTTCTGTACCAGTTCGGCCAGTTGTGCACCGTCGTTGGCGATGGCAGGGAAGAAGTCGGTGGTGAGTTCCATGTTGTATTCGCATTCGATGACGTCTTTGCCTTCCACCTGGGTGGTGACGGGGTGCGCCGAGACGCCCAGCGACGCTGCAAATGCGTTGAGTACCGGGTTGGTGGTGAGCAGGGTGTAGAAGATGTCAAACGGGGCTTTGTCGGAGGTTTCCCACACGCGTTTGGAGTAGGTGGAGGCAAGGTCTGGCAGCAGGCAGATGTTGATGAGGTCAATCTGTGCTTCGCTCAGCGGGTTGTTTTCGGAGACTTTGCCGGCGTCTTTGCGAATGATTTGCTGCGCTTGCTCGTGGCCGTACAGGGCTGCCAGCGCGGTGATGACCAGCGGGTTGCCGGGCTCGAGTTTGTACTGGGCGGCATTGGCCAGTATTTCGTTGCGTACCTGGGCGGCGGATTCGTCGGGCTTGAGCGCGGTGAGACGGCGCTGCAGGAACCAGATGAACGGGATGGATTCGCGCAGTTTGTGCTCGGCTCCGTTGCAGAACGGGGTGACCAGGCTGAATTTGTGGTCAAGCAGGAAGGTGGAGTCGGTTTGTGCTTTTTTGTAGAATTTGTCGATGAGCTTGACTTCGGTGGCGACGCTTTCGAGCATTTCTTCCATGCGCTGCCCGCGCAGGAGTTTGTCGGTGAGCAGGGTCAGTATCGGGCTGACGTGGCAGCCGGCTTCATCGGCGCTGCGTGCAGTGTCGACCCCCTGTGTGGTTCTGAGGGTGATGTGGTTGCGTATTTCGCTGACGAGTTTTTTGTCTAACAGATAGATTTTCATGTGTGTGTTGTCCTTGGCGTTTCGGGCGTTTACCGAGCTATAAGCGCTGTCTCACAACCGCACCTCCAACCGCGGGTGGGCGGTTGGGGCGGTGGTGGTGAGGCTGGTTGTGTTCCATGGGTTTTGCAGTGGCCGGCGGTTATGGGTTATGGCTGTGTGGCCGCTGCTGTGCTTGCCGTAGTTGCAGGGGTAGCGGTCAGCTCGTTGTTGAGCAGCGTTCTGGGCAGGCTGAAACCATGGAATACTTTCTGGGTGAACGGGTTGTTGGTTTTTTCTGAGGAGACGCGGTAGCGCATGGTGCCGCTGCCGACCTTGAAGCTCAGGTCAACCGAGGTGGCGCTGGCACCGGTGAGCTGCGCATTGCTGAGCAGGCGGTACAGCCCCCACGGGCCGCGGTAGCTGATTTCGGAGCTGCCGCCGCCGCTGTTAACCAGCGTGAGTTTGCTGGTGGCGCCTTCACTCAGGGTGTTTGGCCAGATCAGCCCAACCGTGGTGCTGGGACCGTGGCGGTAGGGGATGAGCTGCCCGTCGACGTTGAGGATACTGGTGCGGCTGGTGGCAGTCATGCCCAGCGGCTGTACCGTGAACTGGACGTTGAGCGCACCGCGGTTGTTGAAGAAGGTGTCGCGGATGCGGTTGGCGGCTTCCAGTTGTGTGAGCACATCGGTGCGTACCAGGTACTGGCCCTGTCCTTCGGAGTACAGGGCGTTGAGGTTATCACGCAGGAATACGTTGAGGTATTTGTCGGTGAAGTTCTGCAACATGCCTTGCGGGCCGAAGAATTTTTCAAAGTCGTCCAGCGCGACGTCCTGCCGGCTGTTGGGGTTGAACGGATAGCGTGAGGCCAGGCGTTCGTTGTAGAAGCTGTAGATTTCGGAATCCCAGCGTTTTTCAAGCTCGCGCAGGGCTTCAATCATGAGGACCTGTTGCGACTGCTGCGCCAGTTTGGCCACGTGGCGGTTCATGGGCTCGGGCAGGCCTACAGCAATGCGCTGCAGGTTGGAGATGGGGTCGCTGCCTTTGAGCGAGAAGCGGTCCAGCACGGCCTGCAGGGCGGTTCTGCCGCGGTCGGGGCTGTCTTGTACGACTTTGAGGTATTCGTACAGGGCGCCTACCGAGCGGATGACGTCGTCGTAAGAGGAGGCCTGTCCGTTGTTGCTGACCAGCATGGCCGCAAGCGGATCGAACGCACGTGTAATGCGTTGTGCATTGACTTGCAGTGTGGTTTGCGGCAGCGCTGCAGCGTTGGCTGCTGTGACGGCGGCTGTGGCATTGCCTGAGTCGGGTTTGGCGCTGTTGCCGGCTGCTGCGGCAGCTCCCGGTACGCTTGCAGGCAGTTGTACCGGCGCGTAGATGACGCTGTTGTCGTGCACGGTTTCGAGCAGGCGGCGGAATGGTGCTGCTGGGCCGATGACGGTGTCGAGCACGGTGACGCCTTGCTGGATGTCTTTGAAGTCGCTGACTTCAAACTGGTTGAGCGCACGGCGCCAACTGTCGATGTAGTCGGTGGTGTAGAGCGTGTTGATGCGCTCGCTGAGGATTTGCTTGTCGGCATCGGAGTAGTTGATGCTGTCGCGCTCACCCAGTACCCACTGGTCGATCATGGCGAGTTCGGTCACGTCTTTGCTTTGCGGCTCGAAGTATTCGCGGAAGCCCCGTGCCGTGAGCAGTGCGTCGAGCAGCAGCGGCTGCGAGGTGGAGTCATAGATGACGGTGTAGGCATTGACCGAGGGGTCGCTGGAGGACGCCACGGCAATGGGGGTGAAGACCAGGTCAAATGACGGTCCGATTTCGTTGCGCAGGTCCAGCGGGTTGCTCAGTGTGTCGCGTGCGGTGGCCTTCATGGTCATGTACACGCGCTGTTGCAGCGGTATCTGGCGCAGTATCTGCTGGATGTGGCGTATTTTGCCCTGGTACTGGGGCAGGTCGGCCTGTGCGTACAGCATGGCGTAACGCAGGTGGTTCATCAGGTCGTTTTGGACCACGCCGTCTGTCGGGTAGACGGTTTGCCACTGGCGGCCCATCCAGTTTTCCACCATGGCGGGGCGGCGGTTCTGGCGGTCTTCGATCATGCGGTAGATGCGAAGTGCGGCCATTTGTGCATCGCTGCCCTGCGGTACGCTGTCCATGGTGTTGATGAGGCCGGCGGCCAGCGAGGGCAGGAAGCGCTTGGAGAGCAGTTGCAGGTAGGCTTCGTCCACTTTGGGGCCGATGACACGGCCTTCGTACAGGCCCATGTCTTCAACGGCGGGCCAGGCTTCGCGGTAGTCGCCGAAGATGGCAACGGCTTCGCGGATCTGATTCAGCGGTTGCAGCAGGTTCTTGCCGGTGGTGTCGACGCTGGTGTCGATGTAGGCGCGGCTGAATTCTTCTGTCTGCGCGAGCACGCGGGCAGCCTTGTCGCTGTTAATGGTGTAGTAGATTTGCCAGCCGCCAATAATGAGCAGCGTGGCAAGGCCAGCTACAACGCCGTTGGCAATGAGGATTTTGCGTTTGTGGGAGATGACTTTGACGTTGTCTCCGGCCAGCCCGGCTTCCGGATAGATGATGTCACGGAAGAGTTTCTGGGCAAAGTAGATCAGTCCGCGCGAGGTTTCTTTGGCCTGCGGAATCAGGCGCGAAAGGCCGTAGGTTTTGGCTGCGGCGTTGACAAAGGCGTTGGACAAGAGCCCCTGCTGGTAGACCGAGGAGAAGTAAACGCCGCGCACCAGTGCCGGGGTGGAGTAGCTGTCGCTGCCGAGCATTTCGGTCAGGAAACCGACCAGCATGTCGCGCATGCCGGCCAACTGGTTGATGAAGGAGAACAGGCGTTCGCGCTCTTCCAGCGTGTGCGGCAGGCCGATGGCGTCGAATACCTGCTCGTTCAGTCGTGCTACAAAGGCATCGTAATCGACGATGAATTCTTCCAGCCAGGCATCAAAGTGGTTGACGGATTTGAGTGTGAAGGTGAATCCGAAGATTTCTTCACGCACCGAGCGGGGCAGTTTTTCAAAGAATTCGTTAAAGCCGTCAATCAGGTCAAACTTGGTCAGTACCAGATACAGCGGCAAGCGGGTGCCGAGTTTCTTGCTGAGCTCAAACAGGCGCGCACGCAGCAGGATGGCCAGTGTTTTGCGGTCGCTGGGCGACTGGTTGAGCAGCGATGAGAGGTCGATGACCAGGATGATGCCGTTGAGCGGCCGGCGGCTGCGGTTGCGGTCAAGCCAGTCAATCAGGTTGTCCCACAGGCGTTTGGTCAGGCCGGTGGGCAGCGCATTGGGGTTGCGCAGGGCGGATTCCTGGGCAGAGATGTTTTGTTCTGCCAGTGTGGGCTTGGCGCTGTCGTTGCCTTCGGGGTCTGATTGGCTGATGATTTCACCGGGCGGGTCAATCAGCACGGCTTCGTTGCCGACCCACCAGTCCAGCGAGTAGGCCAGGAACGGGTCTTTGGCAGTTTTGCGCACGCCGGCTTTGACCACGCCGGTCAGGGAGAAGTTCTGGTTGGAGCGGTTGGTCAGGCTGGTTTTGCCGGAGCCTTCCTGGCCCAGTACCAGATACCAGGGGAGTTTATAGAGAAAGTCTTTGTTGAGGTTGTTGGCCTTGAGGACTTCCAGGTTGGAGTCCAGCAGGCGTTCCTGTGCCTGCAGATAAGGCAGGCAGGGGTCGAGTTCAACCGCTTCTTCGTATTTGCGTTCGCTGGCGAGTTTTTGGTATTTTTTGCGGGTGGATACAGTCCACCACAGCAGCGGAATGATAAACAGGATAACGGTGGCCGTGATGCGCGACCAGAAGCCTTCGAGCGGCCTGGAGCCGCCGATCTGCCATTTCGGCCCGAGCCACCAGATGGCAATGAGCAGCAGCAGTAGAGCCAGCGCAAATAAAAACGGCAGCGACACTTTGAATTGCCGGACTGCAGGGAGTAACCACCGTTTGAGATAACTGATTAATCTACTCATTGCTGATATTTCCTTTTTCCTGTATGTCGTTGTTATGTGTTATCTGCTTGTGGGAGAACCTGTTGATACAACTCGGGTTCCCATTGAGAAGCAAGTGTTGAAATCATTAAGTTTTCTATGCGCCGCTCGAGTTCTTCTGACAGCCATGTCAGGCCGCGCTCGCGCATCAGGTCGGCGGTGATTTTCATGATGTGGCATTGCTGCCGCACCGACTGCTGCCCTGACTGTAGTTGTTGCAGGGTTTGCAGTACCGATTCGACGCCTTCATTGTTCATTTGCTCGCTGAGTTGCTGCTGTAGTTCGGCAAAGTCGGTGTTAATAGCCGGCGCTGCGGGCTCTGCCGATGCGGTGGGTGCCGGCGCACTGATCCAGGCATGGGTTTGTTCGTCGACAAAGGGCTGGCCGTCGCTGAACTGCAGTTCAAGCAGCATGGGTATGCGGCGGATAAAGCGCACGGTAGCCAGGCGGATCGCTTCGGCGGCTTCGTTCATGTCCAGCCGGGTGGCAATGGTGTAGGCCAGGTAGCTGCCTTTGAACCAGTAGATGCTGGAGGTGACGCTTTTTTCAACGCGTTGCAGCAGTGCCGGGTCGATGCGGTTGCTGTCGATGGCTTCCTGATAGCTGTGTGCTGTTTCGGCCGCAATGGGCATGAGCTCGGTGATGCGGTCGCGTTTGATGATGGGCGTGGAGGTGATGTGCGCCCACAATGCATAACGGCGGATCATGTAGCCGACGGGGTCGTAAGCGTCCTGCGCGTTGGCGATTTCGGCAATGGCCAGCAGCGTTTTGCGGGTTTCTCTTTCGTTGCTGGCAGACAGCGGGCCGCTGCTGTGGCTGGAAGCAAAAAATTCAGAGCTGAGTGTTTTGCCGCCTTGCTGGTTGGGCGAGGCTTTCGGTGCATTGGCTGAGGGCTGCGGGGCGCTGATGAGGGCAGCGGTTTTTTTCAGCATGGACGCCAGCGTGTCCTGCGTTGCTGTATTGAAGCCCTGCTTTGCAAGCACGGCCTGGAAGTGTTCCAGTGCCTGTGCGGCCGCCTGCAGCGCTGTTTTGTCCTGCTCTTTGCCGCCGGCGAGCTCCTCAAAGGTGTTTTTGATCCGGTCGGTCAGTGTGGTGATGAGCTTGCGTTTGTGCGGCACGCCTTTGGCCCCGGGTTTGGGGTAACCGCTTTCCAGGTAGGTATCGGTAAAGCCGGCCAGCAGTGCGCAGGCGTTGCTCCAGGCGGCCCAGGTGCGTTTTCTCAGCCAGCAGTTGATCAGGTGCCCCACCACGCGCAGGTGCTTGCACTGCGTGCTCAGATAGGTTTTGGCGTTTGTTTCGACATAGTCCCAGTCGATGGTGCTGTTTTGCAGCCCGCCGAGCTTGATCATCTCGTCGTCAAGCTTGAGATAGATTTCATTGTCTTCGTCGAACAGCCCCTCCGGCTGCTTGCCTTCAATGGGGGCGAGCAGCGACAGGATCATTGGATTGGGCGTTGCCGCGGGGGCGCTTACCAGTGACATGCCTCACGCTCCCGGTTGATGTGTTGTGCCAGGCCCGTGGTGTCGAACACGAGGCCGTTTAAAAGTTCTTCGTCGCTTTCAACGCTCAGGCGCTGCCCGTAGCCCAGGCGCCGTACCAGGTCAATGGCGTGCAGGCCTCTGCCGGCATCGACCACTTCGCCTGAATGCATGACCTGCCAGGTGCTCTGGGGGCCGATGGGCTTGCCGTCAATCAGCAGCCGCACGCGGATGACGTTGCGCTGCACGGGCTGGGCGGTGACAAATTGCAGCCGGGTGATGTTGGTCAGGCAACTGACGGTGAGATAGGGGCGCGGCGGGATGGAGCCGAGCGCCGGGGCCGAGATAACGACCTGGGTGCCGCCATCGGGTTCGGGCGCTTCCGAAATGATGAAGCGGCTGTCTTCCGCGGGGCGGTTGGCTTCGTTGTTTTGCACCAGTTGCATGATGGGTGAGTGCTGCGGGCTGGTGCTGATGGCCGGGCGGCCTGCATCGATGACGGCAGGGGTGCCCGCCACTTTGTCAAAACAGGCCAGGCGCTCCAGTGAGGAGCGGATCTGGGTGCAGTCCTGCAGGGTCAGTGTTGCGTTGGCTGGTGCTGCACCGGCTGGCGTTGTGCCGGCGGCCGGCTGGGCCGGCGCTGCCAGCGGCAGCAATGCAAGTAAAGTGATGGTCAGTGTTTTTTTCATTTGGAGTCAATTCCTAAGTTCCAGCGCTGGCATTTACGGGCAAGGGTGCGTTTGGGTATGCCCAGGCTGTCTGCGGCCAGTTGCCTGGATCCGTTGGACATGCTCAGACGCATGCGAATGAGCAATTGTTCAAAATGGTCTAATGCGGCGGGTAGATTGTTGGTTCGCAGCAATGCTTCCAGGTCCTGCGGGCTGGGCATGTCCACAGCGCTGGGGTCGGGCATTTTGTGGATGGCCGACCCTTCTATTTTGTTGAGCACAGAACCGACGGTTTCTCTGGTGATCATGGAGGCGGTCGTGGTTCTTTCACAGGCCGCCAGTATCAGGTATTTCAGCTCACGCACGTTGCCGGGAAAGTCGTACAGGCGAAACAGGTCGATGGCCGAGACTTCAATGCCGGCAATGTGGCGCTGGTGGTCGCTGTTGTACTGCTGGATCAGGTACCAGCACAGCGGGCTGATATCGACCGCGCGCTGGCGCAGCGGCGGCAGCTCGAGCAAGGCCTGCCGGATGCGGAAGTACAGGTCTTCGCGGAACAGCCCCTGTTTGATCAGCTCGGGCAGCGGTTTGTTGGTGGCGCAGATCAGGCGGAAGTCGCTGGTCTGTTCCTGGTTGCTGCCCACAGGGCGGTATTTTTTTTCGTTCAGCAGGCGCAGCAGCGAGACCTGAAGGGCGATTGGCATGTCGCCAATTTCGTCCAGAAACAGGGTGCCGCCGTTTGCCGCTGCAACCAGCCCGGCGCGCAGTTGTGCGCCGGTGAATGCGCCTTTGACGCTGCCAAAGAGTTCAGATTCGATCAGGTCTTTGGAGATGGCTGCGCAATTGACGGGCACAAACGGTGCCGTGCCACGCGGCGAGGTTTTATGGATCAGTGAAGCGACATGGTCTTTACCGACACCGGTTTCTCCGGTGATGAGCACAGACAAGGAGGAGTTGGCCAGGTCGAGTATTTCCGAGCGGATGCGCTTGGTTGACGGGCTGGAGCCGACGTACTCGGTCATGACAAAACGCCGTGCCTGTTCTTCGACTTTTTTCTCCAACCGTTCCTGTAAAAAAGCCTGTTCGGCGCGAGCCGTTTTGTCTTGCAGGATGTTGGTGGTCAGGCTGGAAAAAAGCTGGGTGAAGATGGGGATCAGCTCGGACCACAGCGTATCCTGGCTCCAGGCTTCAATGTGGGGACGCGGGCCGCGGGCGGCCAGGATGCCAAGCGCCTTTTTTTTCTGATCGAAAATGGGAAAAACGACAAGCGCGTCGCCGAAGGTGCCGCAGCTGCGGAACTGTTCAAACCCTATGCCCACATCGATCAGGCGGGCCATGGTGTTGATAAAGCATTTTTTGCCGCTGATGAGCGCGTAGACCAATGGGTTGTTGATTTCATCCATGGAAACGCAGGGATAGTCGGCCGAATTGCCATGGCTGCATGCCAGCGGCAGCAGCTCATTGTGAGACGCGGGGCGCTGGAAGACCATGATATGGCCGCTTTCCAGCGAGTCGGAAGCGTTTTGGACAAAAGCGGTAGCCAGCTCACCAATGCTGTTGGTCGAGGTGAGTTTTTTAACAATGCTGAGCATGGCTGATGTGTCCATGGGGCTTACAACACGCTGTTTTCTATGATGGCGGTAAAGTTCTGGCCGTCCCAGTCGAGTGTGGCTTTGGTGAAGGTTTCTCCTGTGGCCAGTTGCTGCAATATGCTCATGGACAACGGCGGCAGCAGCTCGCCGTCGATCGAGGCGTCGAGCATGCGGGCGCCGTTTTCGTGGCGGATACAGCGTGATTTCAGTTCGTCCTTGGCTGCGGCCAGCACTTCCAGGTTGGCCTTGTAGCGGTTGAAGACCTGTTTGGATATGGCCGTGAGGCGCATGTCAACAATCTGTGCCAGTACGTCTTCATCCAGATGGTTGAAAGGCACCACCTGCATACGCGCGAGCAGTGCGGGCTTGAAAAACTGCATGAGTTTTTTGCGCAGCTCGGTCTGGTCGGGTGTTTGCAGGCCATCGTCCACCGAGTCAAACCCGATGTTGGAGGTGAGGAAGAACAGGATGTTTTTGCAGTCGATCAGGCGGCCTTCGCCATCGGCAATTTCGCCTTTGTCGAACGCCTGGTAAAAGATGTTCAGGACTTCGGGGTGGGCTTTTTCCACTTCGTCCAGCAGCACGACGGAATAGGGTTTTTGGCGGATGGCTTCGGTCAGAATGCCGCCTTCGCCATAGCCGACATATCCCGGCGGCGAGCCCAGCAGGCGTGAAACGGTGTGTTTCTCCTGATACTCGGACATGTTGATGGAGGTGAGGAATTGCAGGCCGCCAAAAAATTCGTCGGCAATCACGCGCGCTGCTTCGGTTTTGCCCACGCCGCTGGGGCCGACCAGCAGAAACACGCCCAACGGTGTGCCGGGACGGCGCAGGTCGGCGGTGGAGGTGAGCAGGTGGCGGTGGATGTGGTCGATGGCCACGTCCTGCCCCTTGACGCGCTCGGCCAGAATGGCAGGCATGCGTTTGAGCCGTTCCATGCGGTCATGGGAGATGGTGGTGGCCGGAATGCCGGTCCAGTCGGCAATGACCTGTGCAATCTGCTCTTTGCCCACATCGGCGTGCACCAGTGCATCGCGCTGTTGCAGTTGTGCCAGTTCTTCCACTTTGGCGGCAAGGTCCTGGTTGGCCTCTTCTGCCGTGGCTTGCGGCGCCGGGCTGGTTGCGTCTGCGGCGGCTGGCGTGTCCGTATGGGTATTGGTATCAGTAGTAGGGTCAGTATCGGTTGGCGCAGCAACAGCAGGCTCAGCGGCTGGCTCTGCGCTGTGTTCAGCGGCCTGTGCACTGGCTGTTTGTTCTGCACGGGTTTGCTGGGCGGTTTCATCCGGCTGTTTTGCTGCGGCTTCGTTTTCTGTGATCTGGGCGCGCAGGGCCAGTATGTCTTCGACCAGTGATTTTTGTTTTTGCCAGGCCTGCTCTAAATGGATTTTCTTTTCATGCACTTTGACCAAAGCGGCAGACAGGTAGTCGAGCCGGGAGGCGTCAACCTTACGGCCCATTTTGCGGTCACGCTCCAGCAGGTCGAATTCGGATCTGATCTGCTGCTCTTCATGTTCAAACGCCGACAGGCGCCGTGGCGGCTCGGCCAGTGCGGTGGCGACGCGAGCGCTGGCGGTGTCCAGCACGTCAATGGCTTTATCGGGCAACTGCCGCCCGGAAAGGAAGCGCGCCGACATGTCTACCGCGGCCAGTATGGCGTCATCACTGATGTAAACGTGGTGCGCCTGTTCGTAGGTGTTGCGCAGCCCGCGCATGATGTGCACGGCCTGTTCCAGTGTCGGTTCGTTGACTTTGACGAGCTGGAAGCGGCGTGAGAGCGCGGGGTCTTTTTCAAAGTATTTTTTGTATTCTGACCAGGTGGTGGCTGCAATGGTGCGCAGCTCACCGCGTGCCAGCGCGGGTTTGAGCAGGTTGGCCGCATCGCTGCCGCCGGCGGCATTGCCTGCGCCGATCAGGGTGTGCGCCTCATCAATGAACAGAATCATCGGCCGTGGCGAGTTCTTGACTTCGTCAATGACGGCTTTGAGGCGTTTTTCAAATTCGCCCTTGACCGCTGCACCGGCTTGCAGTGCGCCCAGGTCAAGCCCCCACAGCGCCACACCTTGCAGCAGCTTGGGCACACGGTCTTCGACAATGCGCAGTGCCAGCCCTTCAACCAGTGCGCTTTTGCCCACGCCCGCGTCACCCACCACAATCGGGTTGTTTTTGCGGCGGCGGGTCAGGATATCGATCATCTGGTCGATTTCGACATCGCGGCACAGTACCGGGTCAATGCGGCCCTGGCGCGCTTGCTCGGTGAAGTCGTGGCCGAATTTCTTCAGCGCGGATTCGGCTTCGCTGACGACATTTTTGCTGTCGCTGGTTTTGTTTTCCTGCGCAGGCTGCTCAGAGGTTTCGGCAAACAGTTTGTTAAAGTCTTTGCGCAGCGCTTCCCGGTTGATCGGCTCAAAAATCTGTATGGCTGCCAGCGGCAGGTAGCGTGCTGAATTGAGCAGGGTGGCCAGCACCAGTACGCCGCTGCGGATTTGCTGGTGACCCAGTTCCATTGAGCCCAGTGTCCAGGCTTCCTGAATCATTTCAATGAGCAGGGGCGAGAAGCTGGGGTACTGGTTGATGTTTTCGCGCTGGTTGACAAACGCGCTCGCGAGCGCCTGGCGGACTTCGTCGGTATCGATGCCTGCATATTTGAGCAGCATGCGAAAGTCGCCTACCGGGTTGTCCAGCAGCGTGAAGAGCCAGTGTGCGACAGTGACTTCTCCGCCTTGTTGTGAGATGCACAGGCTGGAGGCCTGTTCCAGGGCCAGGCGGGATTCAGCATTCAGGTGATTGAACAGCGCCTCTAAATCGACTCGTATCATAGTTATATATATGTAAACTGATCATTGCATTTCTTATTAAGGGCATAAATATGTAAAAAAAATATATGTATACCCTCATGTTTCTGTCACAAATGTCTCCTGTTAACTACACACCTAAGCCCTTACTGTCTAAATGGTTAAATATAACGCGACCAACAGAAGTGACAAAAATGGCAAACCCTCAAAACATTGGCAAACAAAATGACAGAAACTGCTGAAAACAAAATCAAGAAAATGACAAAAATGACATAAAAGGATCGTTGCAAACGCGATCCAGACACGTTTTCCAAGCGTATCAGGGCTACACTATATAAGCTTGAATTCAATTTTGGAAGTACCTTTGGATTTACTCTGATTAGTGGTTGTTGTGAAATTCTTTTGTAGTATGATCACTCCGCTATTCGCAATTTTTCGTGGGCCTTTATCAAAATAAGTAAGGAGTAATCCATGGCAATATATTCGGGATCAGTTGCGCCCAAAGAGAGAATTAACATTCGCTTTATTCCGGCAACTGGTGATCAGCAAGCAGAAATAGAATTACCCTTGAAGGTGTTGGTCACAGGGGATTTTAAGGGGCATGCAGAGGATACCCCGCTGGGTGAAAGAACATCTGTTCGGGTGGACAAAGACACGTTCAATGATGTGCTGAAAAAATCGGAAGTCAAGCTGCAGATGGAAGTGCCATCCACGTTGAGCGATGATGCTGACGCCAGCCTGGCAGTGAATTTGAAGTTCGAATCGATTAAAGATTTTGGCCCGGATGCCGTGGCACAGCAGATTCCCGAGCTGAAAAAGCTGCTTGAATTGCGTGAAGCGCTGGTTGCGCTGAAAGGGCCTTTGGGCAACGTTCCGAATTTCAGAAAAACAATTCAGCATCTGCTGACAGACGACAAGGCACGTGCCGAGCTTGCCAAGGAGCTTGACCTGGTGATTGACGACGGCAAGAAGACGCCGCCTGCCGGAAAACCTGGCGATTCTAAGAAGTAACAACAGCACGTGAGTGCATGGTTACTCTGTCGGTAAGCATACAAAAGAGGATTTACTACAAATGAGCACAAAAACTGAAAGTGCAGCCAGTTCAGCCGCTGGCAGTGTGGGATTACTTGAGCAGATCATGGCGCAAACACGCATGGAGCCTACGCATGAAGGCTATGCGGTTGCTGAAAAAGGGGTTGCTGCCTTTATCTCTGAAATTCTGAAAAGCCGTGACCAGTCACAGCCGATCAACAAGGTGCTGGTTGACAGCATGATTGCACGTCTGGATGAAAAGATTTCTACCCAGATGGACCAGGTGCTGCATCACCCCGAGCTGCAAAAGCTGGAGTCTGCATGGCGCAGCCTGAAGCAGTTGGTGGACCGTACTGATTTCCGCGAAAACATCAAGATTGAAATTCTGCATGTCACCAAAGAAGAGATGCTGGATGATTTTGAAAGCGCTGGCGATATCACGCAAAGCGGCATGTACAGCCATGTTTACACATCCGGCTACGGTCAGTTCGGTGGCGAGCCGACCGGCCTGGTGGTGAACAACTATACATTCGGCCCGAGCTCACCGGATATCAAACTGCTGCGCTATATGTCGCAGGTCGGCGCGATTGCGCATGCACCGTTCCTGGCTGCTGCAGGTGCCGAGATGCTGGGCGTGAAGTCTTATACCGAACTGCCCAACCTGAAGGAAATTCACGATATTTTCGAAGGCCCACGTTATGCCAAGTGGCGCAGCCTGCGTGAAACGGAAGATTCACGCTACCTGGGTCTGACAATGCCGCGCTTCTTGCTGCGTTCTCCTTATGATCCGCTGGAAAATCCGGTACGCAGCTTCTCTTATGTGGAGAAGGTGGATGGCTCGCACGAGAATTATCTGTGGGGCAATACCGCATTCATGCTGGCTAGCCGTATCACAGACAGCTTTGCCAAATACCGCTGGTGCCCGAACATCATCGGCCCGCTCTCCGGTGGTGCGGTGGATGATCTGCCGGTGCATCTGTATGAAGCGCTGGGCCAGGTTCAGGCCAAGATTCCGACCGAAGTGCTGGTGTCGGATCGCCGTGAGTTTGAGCTTTCCGAGGAAGGTTTCATTCCGCTGACGATGCGCAAAGACAGCGACAACGCAGCGTTCTTCTCGGCCAACTCGGTGCAAAAACCGAAGATTTTCCAGAAAACGCCGGAAGGTCAGGAAGCGCAGACCAACTACAAGTTGGGCACGCAACTGCCTTACATGTTCATCATCAACCGTTTGGCGCACTACCTGAAAGTGCTGCAGCGTGAACAGATCGGTAGCTGGAAAGAGCGCCAGGATCTGGAGCGCGAGCTCAACCAGTGGCTGAAACAGTATATTGCCGACCAGGAGAATCCGTCTTCCGAAGTTCGCAGCCGTCGTCCTTTGCGTGCAGCCAAGGTGGTGGTTTCGGATGTGGAAGGAGATCCGGGCTGGTATCAGGTTCAGTTGTCTGTGCGCCCGCACTTCAAATACATGGGTGCCAGCTTCGCGCTGAGTCTGGTTGGCCGTTTGGATAAAGAATAAGTAACGGCAAGTAGCCACATCGTTTTAGGGTGCGTTGATTTATGCCTAGATCGTTAGGAAATAGCAGCCTGTTTGATCGCCTGGGCAGTGAGGACGAAAGACCTCGCAGTGTTTCGCAGCAGGGTCAACTGGCGCACCGTATCGAGGCAATCAAACGCAACCTGGAACGGATGTTGAATACCCGTCAGGGCTGCTCGCAGAGCAGCCCGCATGATGGTTTGATGGATTTTAATGATGCAGTCCTGGGAAGCAGTGACCTGATGCAGCGCATCGGGGAGGATATCTGCCGTGTGATTCGGGAAGGAGAGCCTCGGGTGGTGGTACGCCGGGTGCATTCGATTCCCAACCCGCACATGCCGATAGAGCTGAACTTTCGTATTGATTGTCTTGTGCCAGTGAAAGACAAAAGAGAACTGGTTGAAATAGATCTCATCATGAATGATGGAACCTTCAAGGTGAAATAAGGATGAGGCAGTGGCGCTTAAAGACTTTTTCAGAGATGAACTGAATTACCTGCGGGCACAGGGCAAGGAGTTCGCACGTCATAACCCTAAACTGGCGCGTACACTGGGGGAGCAGGCATCTGATCCTGATGTTGAAAGACTTCAGGAGGGTTTTGCATTTCTGACGGCCAAGCTGCGCCAGAAGATCGAGGATGATTTTCCCGAGCTGACGCATTCGATGATTCAGTTGTTGTGGCCGAATTATCTGCGCCCGATTCCCAGTGCAACGATTGTGCGTTTTGACCCGATTGCCCAGGCGCTGACCGAGCGCCAGGTGATTCCGCGCGCCACGGAATTGCGTTCGCAGCCGGTGGATGGCACGCAATGTCGTTTCAGAACGTGTACCGATGTGTCGGTGTATCCGCTGGCCATTGACAAGGTGAGTGACGCGCACAGCCGGCAGGAGTCGATTGTCCGCGTTGATCTGCAAACGCTGTCGCAGCAGCCTTTGAATACGATTGGCTGCGATGACCTGGATTTTTATATCAGCAGTGATGATGTCACGGCGTCTACCCTGTATCTGTGGCTGGCCAAGTATCTGAGTGAAATCCGGATTGAAATTGGCGAAGAGACGCGGCATCTGGATGTCAGGAATATTGAGTTTTTGGGTTTTTCGCCCAAAGATGCGTTGTTGCCGTACCCGCGCAATGTGTACGATGGTTACCGCATTTTGCAGGAGTATTTTGTTTTCCCGCAGCGGTTTTATTTTTTCCGCCTTAAAAAGCTGAGTTCAATGTGGCCTGCCACCGCAGCGCATCAGGTGCGGCTGCAATTTCATTTTTCCAGGCCGATGCCCAGCGATTTTAAATTGCGTACCGGCGATCTGAGCCTGTACTGTGCGCCGGCCGTGAATCTGTTTTCGCACGATGCCGAGCCGATCAACCTGACCGGCCGTGCGCTGGAACACCGTTTGCAGGCCAGTGCGCTGCAGCCCGAGTGTTTTGAGGTGTTCAGCGTGGACAGCATCTGCTCATGGAAGGTGCAGCAGGATGGCAAGCGGGGCGATTTTCTGCGTGAGTTTCATCCGTTCGAGTCTTTTCAGCATGAGATTGAATATGCGCAGGACCGCTCGGCGTTGTATTACCGCTTGCGCATTGAAGAGTCTGTCAATGACGAGGCTCTGAATTACCGGGTGGCTTTTGTGCGCTCGGACGAAACGTATTACCTGGGTAAAAATGAAACGGTTTCGATTGAGCTGACGTGTACCAACCGCCAGTTGCCGCTGGCGCTGGGCGCGGGCGATATCTGTGTGCACACGGAGACGACACCTTCGTTTGTGACGTATACCAACATCATGCGCCCGACGCCGCCTTACCGGCCTTTGCTGGATGGTTCGCTGCACTGGACGCTGATTTCCAACATGTCGCTGAATTATCTCTCGCTGCTGTCGGCCGAGCCGATGAAAGCGGTGATTGGCGCGTATGACTTTACCGCGCTGTATGACATTCAGCACGCCAGAGCCACGAAAAAACGGCTGGACGGGATCAGCAAGGCGGAAACCACGCCGGTGGATCATCTGGTCAAGGGCCTGCCGGTACGGGGGCTGAAGACGGTGCTGGATATGGATGGCAGTACTTTTTCGTGTGAGGGCGAGCTGTATATGTTTGGTACGGTGCTGTCCCATTTTTTTGCTTTGTATCCCAGTATCAATTCTTTTCACAAACTGGAAGTTGTCAATACACTGAATAATGAGCATTACGCATGGCCATTAAGGAACGGCAAGCAACCCGTGATATAGCCGATGTGGTGCTGGGCGATGCGCATAACTATGCGTTTTACCGCCTGCTGGAGCACCTGCACCGGTTGCACGACGATGACCTGGAATCAGGCGAGGCGGATTCGCCCCTGTTCCAGCGCGTGGTGCTGGAGGGCGATGCGCAACTGGGGTTTCCGGCTTCTGACGTGGTGCTGGCCGAGCGGCTGCCTGATTCTGACGAGCAGTACCGCGTCAAGACCAGTTTTTTCAGCATGCAGGGACCGGATTCGCCGCTGCCGGGCTATTACATTGACCAGTTGGCGTATGACTATGCGCATGGCATAGGCATCCGGCCGGCGTTTCTGGATTTTTTTAATCACCGCCTGCTCACGCTGTTGCACCAGGCCTGGCGCAAATACCGCTATTACGTGCGTTTTCAGCACGAGGCGAAAGACCGTTTCTCGAAATATGTGTTTGCGCTGATCGGCCTGAATGATTCGGAGCTGCGCGGCGCCACACCGATTCCATGGGCGCGGCTGCTGAGTTTTACCGGCATCATTGCCAGCCGCAGCCGCTCTCCGAGCGTGGTGTCCGGTATCATTGCGCATTGCTTTGATCTGGAGGCGGTGCATATCCGTGAGTTTGACCAGCGCTATGTAGATGTGGCGCCCGGGCAGCGTAACGCCATGGGCAAGGCCAACGCCACGCTGGGCGATAATTTTGTGCTGGGCGCGCGCGTGAGCACACGTGCGAGCAAGTTCACGATTGTGATTTCGGAATTGACACAGCAGCGTTTCCGTGACTTTTTGCCCAATGGCAAAGATTATGAGCCGCTGCGCAAGCTGATTGATTTTCTGCTGCGTGACAGCATGGCTTATGACCTGGAACTGGGGTTGCAGCAAAAGGAAGTGCCCCCGTTTGTATTAAAAAAAGAAAGTGGCACGCACCTGGGCTGGACAACATTTTTGCCGCAGGATGCGCCTTTACGCTTGGAATCTGTTGTCAAAATTAAGGCAAGAACATGAATACAAAATCAATGCAGAACCGTGTCTCTCTGATGGTGTCCAACCCCAGCAAGCTACAGCCGGGTGCGGTGTCGCGTTTTAATTTTGACCGTACCGGCGGTACGATTGGCTCACGTGGCGCCAACTGGGTGCTGCAGGACGCGCTGAACCGGGTCAACCCGATTCACTGCGAGGTGGCCTGGATTGACGGCGCGTTCTGCGTGATTGACCGTTGCGGCGATACCTGTATCAACGAGAGTACGCGTGGTGTCGGTGCGGGGCATATTGCACAGCTCAATGATGGCGATGTGCTGCAGGTGGGGCCGTATAAGATTGCGGTCCATTTTAATGAAGAATATCATGCGCTCATTGATTCCGAGAGGACTCTGGGCCAATATGATGTTGGTGAGCTGGTGAATGAAAATTCGAAACAGCTTATGGAGCAGGCGAGCCCAAACGAGGAACATATCGCTGATGAACCCTATTCTGCTGCGGCAGGTCAGAAGGAATTGCAACAAATGACAACACCCTCTAATCATCTGAAATCTTCCATTGATCCGCTGGCAGCCATGGATGCTGACGACCAGCGCCATAAACCGGTTGTTGACCGCGTGCCGCTGGACCCGACGCATTTCGGGGTTTCGCCCAATGCCAAAACGCAGCCGGATTTTACCGCCACGGCGAGCGAGGCGGTGAGCCATTTTCATTCGGCCACGCCCAGCAGCCAGATGGTTCCGGGGGCAACCAATCTGCCTTACCCCGGTGCGCAAGAGTGGATGACCGAGCACGCCAATGCGGGCGAGGGCGGGCAGCATCTGGCCACGTTGCCGTTGCAGCAGGGCATGCAGGTGAATCTGGGCTCGATGGACAGTTCGGCATCGTATACGCTGTTGCAGGAGGTGGGCAAGTCGGTCAAGGCGGCGCTGGAAGGTATTGCCAGACTGTATGGCGACCAGGTGGGTACAACGCACAGCCTGACGATGCTCACGCGCACATTGCAGCCGATTGAGGATAACCCGCTGCGGCTCAAGCAGAGTTATGAAGATACGGCGCGTGCGATGTTTTCGGAGTATCGCAGCGCTGTGCATCTGTCGGCCCCGGCCGCCATTGAAGAGAGTCTGGAGCAGGCCCGTATTCATAATATTGCGGTGATTCAGGCGATTGGCGAGAGTTTGAATGCGCTGCTCAAGGCGTTTTCTCCCGATGTGCTGGCGCACCGTTTTCAGCGCTATGGCGTGGAAGGCGAGCAGCGCGCGGGGGATGAGGCCTGGGCCTGGCGCATGTATAACCACTATTACAACGAGATGGTGTCATCACGCCAACAGGGGCTTGAGAAGCTGTTCTGGGAGGTGTTTGAGCAGGCTTACGACCGCGCAATAAGGATGCAGGCATCATGAATTTGAAGTATTTACCGCTGGTTGCAGCACTGGGGCTGACGCTTTCGGCCTGTACACCCAAAGAGATGTTCAGTGCTGCAGTGAAGGTCGGGCAGGTGGTGTGGGATCCGTCGGTTCAGGTGGGAGACGCCAAGGACCAGCCGACACAGATTGCGTTCAGTCTGTACGCGAGCCCGACGACCAACCCCAATCCGAACAGCGTGCCGCCGGAGCAGGAGGAGCCTGAAGAGTATTCGCTGACGCTGAAGGCGGAAAGCCAGGAGGCGCTGCTGGAGCAGGTGCGCGAAACGCTGACTCAGATGGAAGGGCAGAACATTACGGGCGAAGAGGTCTCGCCATTGCCATTGTCTTCACCTGCGGCTGCGGCTGAACGTGGCCCTGCATCGGGAGCCAGACAGGTGATTCGTTTCAGGGTGCTGGATGGGCAGGAGCATACCCGCGACCCGATTCTGATTGAAGTGCCGGGCTCGGGTGCATCGGGCATATTAATGGCTGACCGCTCGCCCGCAGCGCCGGTAGCAGGGCAGACAGCAGGCCAGGCAACCGCGCCTGCCACGGCGTCTGCAGCCACGCCGGCAACAACTGCCGCAGGAGTAGGGGCGGGGGCACCGTATCCGCTGCGTGATGAAAGTGGCATGCTGCCTGCTTCTGTGACGGAGGCTGAAAGGCTGCATTCGCTGCAGGTGGGCGAGTATGGCGGCCGTGCATCAAACGATGCTCTGGTGGCGGATGCCGGTGAGGATAATCTGACAGGCACTGCGGCGATTCCGGTGTCGGAGTATCCGCCAGCCATGGCGCGTGCGATTGCCACGCCGGTGTCGTTCAAGGTGTTGCAACTGACCGATGACTCGATGTTTCTGAATGCCGACGTGGACAGCCTAGCAGCAGATATCCGCAAGGCGCTGGGCAGTACCTATATCAAGGTGGATGATTATGTGCTGCAGCCCGGGCAGTTCAAGTACATTGACTTCAAGAAGATTGACAGCGATACGCGTTACATCGCCGTTTTTGCGCAGTTCCATGAAATGAATGGCGCGACCTGGAAGCGTGCGATTCCGGTGGCGGCGCAGGGGCGCATGTATCGGCTGCTGGTCGGTTTTGACAGCAATACGGTGACGTTGCAGGACGAGGGCGTCGATGAGTCGAAGTAATGACATGGTTATGCAGAATCAACAAAACAAAATAATGGAAAAGGTTGCGAGTTATGGCATCAAAAAATAATGTCCTGTGGAAAGAGGGGCTGTTTGTTCAACCGCAACACCTTCAGCAGCAGGCCCGTTTTAACGCGTATCAGTTGCACCAGCGTATCAGTGGCGCGAGCGAATATCTGTACGGGTTCAAACAACTGGAGCTGAACCAGGAGTACCTGAGTTTTGGCAAGATTGCGATTGTGCGTGCCAAGGGGGTGATGCCTGACGGTACGATTTTTGATATTCCCAATGATGTGCCGCCGCCCACGCCGCTGACGATCAGCGATGTGTCGGCCGTGAACCAGATTGTGTATCTGACGCTGCCTATGCACGCCGACGGTATGCTGGAGGTGCAGTGGCCTGACACGTATGTGAATGCGCGCTACATGGCCAAGTCTGAAGAGATCAAGGACATTGTGACGCCTGACGGCAGTTATGTAGATGTGCCTTTGAGTGTGCCTAACATGCAGTTGGCGCTGGACCGCGATGACCGCAGCGCGTATACCAGCTTGGCGCTGGGGCGTATTCTGGATAAGCGCCCGGATGGCAGCCTGGTGATGGACGAGTCGTTTTACCCGACCAGTATTTCGCTGGAGGCGGTGTCACCGCTGAAGCGTTTTCTGGGAGAGGTGGCAGGCTTGATGCGCGAGCGCGCCAAAAATATTGCCATGCGCATTGGTTCGCCCAGCCAGGCCGGGGTGGCTGATGTGACGGACTTTAACCTGCTGCTGTGCCTGAACCGGCTGCAGCCGTATTTCCAGCATCTGGCGCGCTGCCGGCAGGTGCATCCGGAAGATATTTATATTGCGTTCAGCCAGGCTTGCGGCGAGTTGAGCACGTTTACCGATGAAGGCCGGCTGCCGGCGGAGTATCCGGCGTACCAGCATGACCGGTTGCGGGAGTCGTTTGTGGTGCTGGAGGAAACGCTGCGCCGCATCCTGAGTACCGTGATGCAGCCGCGTGCCGTGTCGCTGCCAATCACCAAGCACCAGTACGGTCTGCTGACCGCACCGCTGCAGGACCGCTTCTTGCTGGAGAGTGCCGAATTTATTCTGGCAGTGCGCGCGCGTATGCCCAACGACAAGTTGCGCCAGCAGTTCCTGCAACAGGCCAAGGTGGCTTCGATCGAAAAGATCAACGAGCTGGTCAACCTGCAATTGCCGGGCATTCCATTGAATTCACTGCCGGTGGCGCCGCGCCATCTGCCGTATCACTCGGGCTTTAATTATTTTGAGCTGGACCGCTCCAGCACACCGTGGCAGCGGATGATGAAAAATACCGCCGGCTTCGGTTTTCACATTGCCGGCCAGTTCCCTGAGCTTGAGCTTCAGTTCTGGGCGATAAGGAGTCAATGACATGACAATGCAATCAGCTACAAGAGAGCCGATCTTCAAAGAGCCCGGCGGTATTCGGGAGCCGCAACGCGCGGCGCTGACGAACAAGGCCGATGTGTCATTCAACACGGTGGAGCAGATTGACCAGGACAGCGACCTGTGGTTTCAGATCCGTGGTTATGGGTATAACCCGTTGGTGGATGCGTCGCTGCCGATCATCGGGCTGGTGATGCGTATTCGCAAGCTCAACAAAAATCCGAATGTGGATGAGCTTTATACCACGGTGCGCAACCAGATCGCCACCATTGGTGAGGAGATTGCACAGCATAAGTATGATAACGCCACGCAACTGGCGTACCGTTACTGCCTGTGTTCTTTTGTGGATGAGGCGGTGATGGGTACGCCCTGGGGGGCGCAGTCGATCTGGGCCGAGCGTTCTTTATTGAGCATTTACCATGATGAGACCTGGGGCGGTGAAAAGTTTTTCACGATCATGTCGCGCATGCTGATGGATCAGGAGAAATACCGCGATGTGCTGGAGTTCATGTACGTGTGCCTGTGCATGGGCTTCAAGGGCCGCTATGGCGTGCAGATCAACAGTGGCGATGAGCTGCAGGCGATCATCACCAAGCTGCACAAGGCGTTGCGGCAGATGCGTGGTGAAACGCCGGAGACGCTGACCGCAGCGCACAGCAATGTGGCTTCGCGCAACTTCCGTGTGGGTAAACAGTGGGCTTGGTGGGCGCCATGGGCCGCGGCTGCAGTAGTGCTGGTGCTGGCATTTGTGATTTATTCGCTGGTGCTCAACACGACCACCAATGAGGTGATTCGTTCACTGGATACCGTGCTGCAACAAAGGTGATATTGGTATGAGCTGAGCACCACAGCTTCTAGGGTTGCTTTCAAACGATGGCACCTGATCTGGTTTGAGATAAACCGGGCAGGTGCCAAGTACTATTTTAAGGGTGTCAAAAATGCGTGACGCTGACAAAAAAGTAACGCGTTCTGTCAATTTTGCTCTGACGTTAAACAAAAAAGATCAGTGATTGAATATGAGCGGGCCAAAAGTGGCCCGAATTCGGGTCAGAATAGACCCGATTATTTTTTTAGGATATTAATTATTTATTTGTTTTCAGTGGGTTAGCTTGTTGAGGTGAATTCAGGCACATAGTTTGCATGATAAATAGAGTAGAGCTGCTAGAAAGCAGCACGTTTATTTGATTCATGTCTGTTTTATTCATTTCAACAAGGAGCACTCAGAATGCCAACCCCAGCGTATATTTCAATTGAAGGCAAAACCCAGGGCAACATCACCCAGGGCGCATTCACAGCCGATTCCGTCGGTAACGTCTACGTCGAAGGCCACGAAGACGAAATCCTGGTGCAGGAAATCAGCCACCGTGTCACAACACCGACCGATCCGCAAAGCGGCCAGCCTTCAGGCCAGCGCGTGCACAAACCGTTTGTGTTCACCTGTGCCCTGAACAAAGGCGTACCGCTGCTGTACCAGGCACTGACCACTGGTGAAATGCTGCCTACCGTGGAAGTCCGCTGGTATCGTACATCTGTAGATGGCAAACAGGAACACTTCTTCTCCACCAAGCTGGAAGACGCTACGGTTGTAGACATTGACACCGTGCTGCCACATGCGCAGAACGCCGACAACGCCAACTACACCCAGTTGGTCCGCGTGTCACTGGCTTACCGTAAGATCATCTGGAGCCATGAAGTCGCCGGAACCGAAGCTTCTGACGACTGGAGAGCGCCGATTGAAGGTTGATTCCTGACGGTTTGATGTGTCAGGAAAGTAAGTCGTCATCACGACAATGATCATGCAGGATCTGATATGACAGCAAGCAGTCAAGGTGCGGGAGGTTCGTCTGGTGGGCGTCCCGTGGTATTGGTAGGACATGCGCATTCATGCCCGGAGCACGGCGCAGGGACGGTGGTTACCGGAACTGCGGGGTTCAAGGTGAATGGGCGCAATGCGGCTTGTGTTGGAGATTTGATCAGTTGTGGCGCCGTGATTGTGAGCGGGACAGGTGCCACCAAAGTGAATGGTCGTTGTGTGGCCAGGCAGGGCGATGCCACCAGTCATGGCGGTGTGCTCATTGAAGGCGATGCAAGCTGGATGGTGAAGTAACAGCGTTTGTGCATGTTGTTGATGACGAGTACCGGTTTTGCTTGAGGAAAAAAGCAGAACCGGTTCACCTGCTTGTAGGTGCAGGTGATTCAGGTTAGGGCGTGTTAATACGCGCTGGTAAAGCAAGAAAAGAAGTCAAACAAGGAACGGCCATGGCGCAAACGGACTTGCACTTTAGTTTTGAACCCGCATCGGGAGTGGCTTTTGATGTGATTGAGTTTCATCTGGTGGAGGCACTTAACGAGCCTTATCAACTGGAGGTGGAACTGATCAGCTCTGATCCGGCGGTGGATTTTGGCAAACTGCTGGACCAGCCGGCGCTGTTTACCATCTGGCGCGGGGCTGTGCCAGTCAGGCGCGTGCATGGCATTGTGAGTGATTTCAGCCAGAGCAACACAGGGTTCAGAAGAACGCGTTATCACGCAGTCATGGAGCCGCAGCTTGCCAGAACGCAACTGTGTTCGGACTGGCGTATTTTCCAGCAGCAGAGCATTCCGGAAATACTGGCCTGGGTGTTCAAGGAAAACCGGCTGACGGATTATGGCGTGTATCAGCAGCAGACGCATTTGCAGCGCGAGTACTGTGTGCAGGCCGATGAGACGGATTTTGATTTTATTCAGCGCCTGGTGGCTGAAGAGGGGTTTGTCTACGGGTTCAGGCACAGCGAGCAGGGGCACCAGATGGTGCTTACGGATGTGATCCAGACGCTGGGCGCTATTGGACAGGATGATGGGCAGACCGGTGGTGAGCAGGCCAAGCCTGTTTTATACCAGCCCAATCCGGCAGGTGACAAGCCGCAGCCTGCGCTGCGCCGTTTCACTTATCAGGAAAAGGTTCGTACCGCGCGGCAGACGCAGCGTGACTATACGTTTAAAAACCCGCGTTATAACCAGGAGCAGGCCAGCACCGGGCATGATATGCCGACACAGTCGGCGGCGTACGAGCGTTATGATTATCCGGGGCGTTACAAGCAGGATGCCGCGGGCGTTCCTTTTACGCAGACCCGGTTGCAGTCTTTAAGGCGCGATGCGAAAACGGCTGTGGCCATTGGGGATGACGCCAGGGTGGAGCCGGGTATTGCATTCCAGCTTGACGGGCACCCGCGCGACGACATGAATATTTTCTGGCGTCCGGTACGGGTGGAGCACAGTGGTAAGCAACATACCAGCGCAGAGGAAGAGGCTGCCAATGCCCAGGTGAGTACACAGTATGAGCAGACCGCTTATCTGGTGCCGGCGCAGGCGGAATGGAAAGCTATTATTCCGGCAAAACCGCATTTGCACGGCCCGGAGATTGCCCATGTGGTGGGGCCAGAAGGCGAAGAGATTTATACCGATGAGTATGGCCGGGTGAAGGTTCAGTTCCCGTGGGACCGCGAAGGGGAAAGTGATGAGCACAGTTCGTGCTGGATACGCGTGGCACAGAACTGGGCGGGTGCAAGCTGGGGACACATGGCGATTCCCCGCATTGGCCAGGAGGTGATTGTTGATTTTCTGGACGGCGATCCGGACCAGCCGATGATTACCGGGCGTTCGTACGATGCGACCAACCCCACACCTTATAAACTGCCCGCACTCAAGACTTTGAGCACGATCAAGAGCAAAGAGCATAAGGGCAGCGGCCTAAATGAGTTGCTGATTGACGATACCACCGGCGAGATCAAGACCCAGTTGCGCAGCACCCATGCGGCAACGCAGTTGAACCTGGGGTTTCTGACACACCCGCGCGAGCAGGATGGTACCGGCGAGCCGCGTGGTGAAGGCTTTGAGCTGCGTACGGACTTTAATGGTGCGGTGCGTGCTGCCAGAGGGCTGTATATCGGAACCGATGGCCGTACCGAGGCCGTGGGCGGGCAACTGGATGTTGCTGAACTGCGCAAATGTGTGGATGGGCTGCAGTCGCTGGTCCGTTCGCTGCTGGATACTGCTAACGCACATGAAGCGCCTGAAGCGCGGTATGACGATTTTGAAAACCTGGTGGATGCGGTGAACCATCTGGGAGCCGGTGCCAATGACCGCAGTGAGGAAGAAGGGGCCAAGCCGATTGTGGCTGTGAGCGCGCCGGACGGCATTGCGATGGCAACGCCTAAGAGTGTCATGATTGGTGCTCGGCGCAACCTGGAGTTTGCGGCGGAGAAGGACGCGCACATGACCGTCAACCAGCAGTTGCATCTGGTGTCGGGGGATGCGATGTCGTTGTTTGCTGTTACCGGCGGTATCAAACAGATTGCCAACCAGGACGATATCCATCTGCAGGCGCAGCATGGCACGCTGATTGGGGAGTCGCAAGAGGCCATTCGTTTTGCCACCGCCGGGCATATGACGCTGGTGGCTAAAAAGCGCCTGACGCTAACTTGCGGCGGCAGTTACATCACGCTGACCGAGTCGGGCATTGAGTTTGGCGGCAAGGTGGGCAATATGCGCATGCCGGTGAATGTGTCGGGGCCGGCGTCGCTTTCCGAACAGGTGAATTCGTGGGGTGATGCGGCGTTTGACCAGCGTGTGCGGCTGGTTCGGGCCGGTCAGCCGGTGGCCAATTACAAGTTTGAGCTGATCCGGGCTGATGGTTCGATCATCAGCGGTGTGACCGATGCCGAAGGCTGGACGCCGGTGCAAAAAGCGCTGGTACCGGAGGATTACGCTGTGCGCCTGCTGGGGCCTGCGGATGAAGAGCAAACCGCGTGATGGTTACTGCCAGTGCGGGTTACTTGCATTTTGCATCTGATTTTTTTTGAGTGGCGGCTATTGCCATAGAGTATGAACTGAGGATTCGATATGGTAACTGGAAATAAGAAAATAATCCGGGTAAAAACGACGATAGATGAAGAAGGTATGCCTCTTGGCATCGTATCGACAACGCCTGAAAGTGATCCTAGTCGTCGGGAGGTGGAAGCATCTATTACCGATGCGATTCCCATTATTTTCATACCGGATGTGATGGGTTCTCCCCTGCGTGCCACGGGTGAGAATGCCAAGTTGATCAGTGCTAAAAACAAGTGGGCCTGGTTTCCGGATTATCCGCTGGACTGGGGACTGGGGCTGAAAGAGAAAATTTTCAATGAAGTCCGTGAGCCGACCAAAGCACTGCTGGACGTGGTCAAAAGTTTTTCACAGGGTAAGCTGGATGAAGAAATTGCAAAATTAAATACAGAGATCAACAAGGGTGTTGAACAGCTGATTACCAAGGTGACGGGCAAGGAGTTTCCAAAAGAGGATGAAACCACTGGAACTACGGAGACTGCGGCGACAGAAGAGACAGAAGAAAAAAGTTTGCCGAAAACGCTGTTGGGGCAACTGGTTGCGGAGTTGAAGACGGAGGCCGACAGCCAGTGGGAAAAGTACAAACAAAAGCAGGAAGACCGCAAGTTCAAGAACAAGTTTGAAAAAGCGATGAAACAAGTGGGTACAGATGTTACGGGTGCCCTGGCGAAAGTGGTGTTCCCACTGGATACCGATAAGATCGTTAACCTGATTTTCCCCAAGTCCAAAGGCTTTACTGACTTGACGCCGACAGAGCGCCAGCAGTTATTGGACCCGGCGAAAACGGCGGCTCTGACAGCTTATGATGCAGATATTGAAAAGCGCATTATCTCCAGAATCAAACGCCATTTAGGGAAAAAAGATGCCGCCTACGATGATCAGCAGCTTTTTGGCGTGCAGGAGGCATTGCGGCGCGGCTGGGCTACCGTGTGCTGGAATTCCTATGGCGATTTTCTGATCAATCTGGAAAACAGCCTGCGCCACCTGACCTATTCAGGGGGGACGGTGTTTCAGGATGGCATCAATGAGACGTCGCTGAAGAATATGCCTGTTTTCAACGATGTGTTCAAGTTGATTGATGCTGCGTTTCCTCAAGCGAAAGGTGCTATTTTGCCGGGGTATGTTCCCGCGGTGACGAAAACGGAGCAGCCGCAGGATGCTGACGCCACAGATGTGACCGATGTGGAGGCCAAGCAGGAGGAAAAGGCGCCATCTGATGTTGCGGGAGAGCAAACCGCTGAGGCTGCCGATGAGACGGCTGGTGATGACAAGGCTGCTGATCAGGAGGACGCAGCTGCTGCGTCTGATGAGGAAAGCACGGGCAAAGCAGCCGATCAGGCGGATTCGGCCAATGAAGAGGCTTACAGCAAAGAGCTGGTGAACCATATGGGCCGGGCAATTAAGTACCACTTTCCGGTGTTTGCTGTCGGGTATAACTGGCTGGGCTCAAACCGGCAGACAGCCATCGATATTTATGCGCGGTTGTGTGAGATTCAAAAGTATGTTGAAGCGGAAAGACGGCCTACTGCTCAACCGAACAGTGCATCAGATGAAAATGCCGATGCTGCCAAAACGGAGAACGCGCAGGACCCCTCAACGGAATCAGCAGAAACAAAGACTGAAGCGTCATCATCTGCTGCTGATGCGGCAGATACAACAGATAAGACCAATACGGCAACAACCACGCAGGAGGCTGCGGCAACTCCGGCGGCTTCGGAAAAGTCTTCTGATTCTGCCAAGTCAGGTTCGTCGGCAAGCGTCAATAAAGACATTCCCAAGCGTGATGGATATGGGCTGAATTTGAAGTGCCGCGGGTTCATTATTGTGACCCATTCCATGGGCGGCCTGGTAGGCAGAACGCTGCTCAAGAATCTGGACAGTTTTAATCAGCAGAAAGCGGAGCAGATTCAGGCACAGCTGGATGCTGTTGATAAGGAAATAAAAGGCTTGCAGCCAGGACAAGAGGGCAAGAAGCCTGCCACAGCAGAGGGCACGCAGCCAACTGAAGCATCGGGTACTCCGGGGGGTAAAGGTGGAGGCCAGGATGCTGCTCAACCGTCTACAGCGCAAACCACCCCCGCTGGCAAAGAATCAACCCAACCGGCTGCGGGGGCTCCTGCTGGCGCTGCTACTACTTCGGGCAAACAGGAGACACCACAGGCGCAGACTGAGGCGCAGAAAAGAAAAGCTGCTGATGAAAAGATAGAGGCTGATAGAAAAGCCGAAGAAGAGCGCAAGAAAAAACTGGCTGCCGCCGAGAAGAAAAAGAGAGAGTTGGGCAAGAAAGCAGAGGCTGCCAAAAAGCCGGTGGTTGCGCATGGTGCGATACACGGTATGCATGCATTCAACGGCATGGCTGCTATTTACCGGCGTATGCAGTTGGGCTGGGAGGTTGAAGGCAAGGGCAAGGGCTTGTTTAAACGCGCCCGTTCGGCCGTGACGTCTTATGCGATGGGGTTTGACAGCAAATTTGTGACGCCGGTATTTGCACAGTCACCGGGCCTGCTGGAGCATGTGCCAAGCCATTTGTATAAAAAGGGTACACAGACGGGCTGGCTGCATTTTCAGGATAAAAAGAATGGAACTGCGTTGATGTCGCTACCGGTTACTGATCCTTATGAGGATATTTATAAACAGACCCGCTGGTACGGGCTGGCTAACCCGGTGCGTCTGTCGACAGATAAAACCAAACGCAAGGAGCAGTGGACGAAGTATCTGGCTTTGATGGAAAAAGTCGGGGATTTTCATAAATATGAGCTGGATGGATATGTACACCCCAAGACGTTTGCTTTTTATTCGGAGAACAAGGCAACTCCGGCATTCGGTGAGCTGACCTGGAAGGTGGCGCAGACTGCCAAAGGCGGCAAAGGTGCTGCGGAGAAAAGCAAGGAAGAGACGGCAGCAACGGAAAGCGACTTTGAATTTAAATATAAACTGCCTCTGGATACAGAAGGCAGCAAGCCCGGGCAAAGCGGAAGTGCCTCGTCAACTCCTGCAGCAGATGGCGCGAAGTCTGGAGCAGCAGCAGGGACCGCTGCAGGCACAGATGCAAAATCTGCCCAGGCGGTTGAGTCAAGGGCGTTGTCTGAAGGCGTGAAGCAGAAACTGGACGGTATCAAAACGGGCCAGGAATTGGCCAAAGAGATATTTTCGGAAAATCTGGTGCCCAATGAGCACGATAACCTGATACAGGAGTATCTGTATGGGGAAGATTCGCTGCCGATGTTTGAAGAGTTCAAGGAAAAGGGTTCTTTGGAACAACTGGGTAAAGACGGGGCATTTCCGGTGGAGCCGATTTTTGGTAAGGACGGCCCGATTGGCGCGCTGTTGAAAAATATTCCTTATTTCGGCGCCAACCAGGCGGCAGATACTTCTTTGTCATACCTGCCGTCAAACAGTGTGTGGCTGAAAAACCAGGTCAACAATGCAAGGTTTACCGCCAAGATGTCCAAGGCCGACAGTGATGGTGATGGCGTTGTACCGTACTTCTCAGCGTATCCGGCCCAGGAGGTTAAGCAAGGGGATACGGAAGGGCAGATGATTCCTTACAGGTTTGCCGTAAAGGAAGGTGAGAAGCGCAAAGAGCTGTTGGATCACCATCAGGCATTTGACGATGCGCGGGCGGTCAAGGTGACTTTGTATTCGATTTTAGGGGTGGCTGGTTGTGAAGAGACTGCCAAGTCAATCGAAGAGCAGAGTAAAAAGCCCGAATCTAAAGAGGCCCAGAAAGAGAGTTGACAGGCCAGAGTGGTGAGCCATGCCTGCATGGTATGCCATGCGTAGGGTGAGCGTGATGCCTGGCACCTGAGAGGAGTTTGTTGGATTTATGAATATGACGCGTGACTTTAAAACTTTTTGTATCGGGCGTATGCTGGTTGATCTGCCTGAGCGTTTGGTTTCGTTGAGGCCAGCAGATGGTTCGCTTGACATGTCGGAAGAGCTGAGGCTGGATGGCATGTTGATTACAACGCGAACAGGGGTGAGTTTTCAGGCGTTTCAGGATCTGGTTGATGCCCGCTGGGCGGAGTTGCAGGTTATGGAGCAGGGGCAGTCTGCTGCGGCTTTGGCTGCGCCCCCGCAGTATCATCCGATCCGGGAAAACGGCGGTCTTTTTTCGTTCAACCAGAAGAGTATTTCGTATAACGCGCGGGTTGTGAATGGTGTGAAGACGGCCGATTATGTGACGGTCAACGATGCCGAAGCTTATTTCTGGGACAAGGGCACGCTGTTTACCATCAAGGACGGTGGTTATGACACGGTGAACCAGAAGATTGCCGAGGCCATGGCGCGCATGAGTTACCTGGCGCCCGGGCAAATGCCTGAGCAGGCTGGTATTTGTCTGCAGGGTGGGTTCATTGCGCAGCATTACGGTGTGTGTTCTGAACTGTATATTGGTACGATATCGGCGCCTTATTTCACGTTTTTAATCCGCCATACCGAAGAGGTGGATGGCGTTCCTTTGCTGGAGCAGTTTGGCCCTTTTGCGCCGATGATTGCCGATGTGGAGGATGACTGGATTGAGGGCGGCATTGTGTTCCGCGCAGCAGAGCGCGCGCAGGATCATTTGCCTGCGCAGGAGCTGGTGACGGGGTATACGCAAGGGGTTGCCATAGAGGGTAAGGGCATGGGGGACTTTACAACCGATGTCGAAGCCCGGTGGGAGTTTGTCGGGCAGGAAACGCCTGACCCGCAGCCGCTTGTGCATGCCGAGCTGGTGTTGTCGGTGGATGACCGATGGCTGCCGGATACGCTGGGCGAATATCCTGAGCAGATAGAGAATTCAGCGGTGCCCACAAAAGAGGCGTTTTTTGATATGTGGGATGCTGTTGCCAGCAGCATCCGTTTTTATCCGGGGGCACTGGCTCCGGCACCGAAAGGTGCTGAACCGCTGTTGCTGGGTCCGAGTGACGCGCAGCGCATGAGCAACCGGCAGGCGCTGGATGACTTTCTGGGAGAGATGGATCTGCGCGGTATTTCCGGCCTGCCTGAGGCGTGATGCAAGGCTGAGTGTGTGCGGGCAGTGGCTTGAACTTGCGCTGCGGCACAGGTGACCGCCTGCACCTGCGGGCTGTATTCAAAGCTTATTCAAAACGGGTTTTTGACGGGTTGGGGAAAGTCTGATCACCGGCATGACCGGGTGGCTGTTTTTGTATCTGATACAGGCCGTTGAATATGTTGTTTTGAAACAGGGCGTCCAGATTTGCCGGCTGTATGGCGCTGCTTTTTTGGGGCAGCGTGATTTCCATTTCGCTATGGTGCAGGATAAAGATGTATAAAAATGACGCAATGCAGGGGTTCTCTATTCTGCCGCTTATAAATTGGCTGAGGGTCTGGCGAAACAGATGGCCTCTGGTTTTTTCGGGGCCGGTAAAGCGGTAAAAGGTGGATGACGAGATGCCGTCGGTGAAGCTGACGGCGTTGATGTTTTTGCCGTCATGTGTGAGCAGTGTGACCTGCCCGCTGTGAAACAGAGTGGGTGCTTGAAAATGGCCGACCTGCCGGTACAGCGCATGGTTGCTGCCGGACAGCGGGCGTGGCTTTTCAAAGTAGCAGATGAAAACGGACATGTGGTTCAGGGCGCCGCGCGCGGTGTATTGGCTGTGATGGTAGCAGGGGGCATGCGTTTGTCAATGCCCTGCATGATGAGCTGCGCGAGGTGTTCGTAGTTTTTGTCGAAGTGGTGGTCTCCGGGTATTTCGATGGCCTGCCCAACGGCCTGGGGTTGCAGGCAGCCGGAGTCTTCCCGTTCTTCACTGCCGTAAATGCACAGGACTTTGTCGGCAGGGAGTTGCTGCATTTCGGGGCCGGTGAGGGTTTCGTCGGCGTCCTGGCCAAGCCAGCCGCTCACGGCAATTTCAAAGTTGGCGCTGCGTGAAAACGCAAGCAGCACGATGGCGCCGACGCTGGCCTGGTCCTGTGGTGAGAGACGGTTGTAGAGTGCGGGCATGATGTCTGCACCAAACGAGTAGCCTGCCAGTATGAAGCGTTTGGTGCCCCATTTGTCGCGGTAGGCCTGCATGAGTTCGGCAAGGTCCTGCGCGCTGCGTTCGGGAGAGCGGTGCTGCCAGAAGAGTTTGAGGGTATCCACGCCGACAACCGGATAGCCATGGGCGGCCATGTATTCGCCGGAGACTTTGTCCAGGTCGCGCCAGCCGCCATCGCCTGAATAGTACAGGGTGACGGTATCGGAATAAGGGCTGTCTGCGGGGGCGGGCAGTTCCACAACCGGAAAGCCCTGCTGCTGGTCGTCGAGCACAGCGGCCAGGTGTGTACTCAGCAGCAGCGTGGAGCCGGCCATGTACTGGCCGATGGTGGTGTGCGTTTGGGTGTGCTGCATCTGGCGTACAAACAGGCCGGTATCGCTTTCGGGGTCGTTGTTCCAGAGTATTTCCCAGTGGCCGTGCGGTGCTTCAGCGGGCAGCGGCTGGTCGCCACAGTCGAGCTGTTTCACGTTAAAGCCAATGGAGAGTGCGCGCGCATCGTCGTCTTGCTGTTGCGCCAGCCAGCGATAGGCCAGTGCCGCGCCATTGTCCAGCCCGACGACAATGTCTGGCGGATTATCCAGCGCATCGGTGGCGGCTTGCAGCCGTGCCTGCTGGTCGCTGCAGCTGCCTTGCGGTTTGAGTACAAACTGCACCAGTTGGGCATCGGTCTGCCTGGCAAGCTGTAGCAACTGGTTGGGGTCAAGGTGCTGGGCTTCGGTGGCGGCAATGATGCTGTACGCTACAGGTTCGCCCTGCGGGTGTGCGATGAGCAGGGTGGCCCCATCGGCCAAAGTGGTGGCTTGCACACAGGCTTTTGGGGTGCGTTGCAGCAGCCACCAGGCAATGGCCGCTGCCATGCAGATGAAGATGACGACAAGCAGTACGATGAGCAGCCAGCGGCGGCGCCGTGATGGCGGCTGGTGTTGTGGCGCCTGCGGAGGTTGCAGGTTTTGCGGGCGGGTGTGGTGTGGCGTCATGAGGAAGGTCTGCCTTGGTGATGTGATGCGGCTAGCGCTTGACCAGCCCGCTCCAGCCGCCTGAGATCAGAGTGGCGGTATCGACAAGCGCCATCCAAGGGTCCAGCCCGGCAGGAACTGCCATGTAGCGGGGTTCCCAGTGGGGGGAGAATTTGTTTTTAAAGCGGCGCAGGCCTTGGAAGTTGTAGAACTGTTCGCCTCGGCGAAAGATCATTGCGCCCAGGCGCTGGGTTACGGGGGCGCCACGGCGCAAATGCAGTCCCGAAAGCGGCACCATGCCCAGGCTGAAGCGTTGCAACTGGTGCTGCTGAAAGTGCAGAATGAGCCCGACCATGAGAAATTCCATGGTGAGGTTGGGCGCATGGTCGGCCACGCGCATCAGGTCCAGGCTTGCCGATGTGCCATTGGCTGTTTGCAGCAGGTTGGCAAAAGCGACAATCTGGCCCTGGTGTTCAACGGTGGCAATGGTGAAGTGGCGCAGATAGTCTGGCGCAAAGTGCCCGAGCGAAAATCCTTTTTCGCGCACATGTTTGTTTTGCAGCCACTGGTCGGATATTTCCTGCAACTGTGCCATGGGGGCAGTGCCGGGTGCGTAAAATGCCAGCGACAGGCCGTCGCGCTGGCCACGGCTCCAGGTGTAGCGCAGGTCGCGGTTGGTTTTGGACTGAAGGTCAAACCGGGCCAGGTCGACAATGGCCTCCTCGCCCAGTTTGATGGCGGTCAGCCCGGCATCCATGTAATAAGGCAGGTTGGCAGCACTGACCTGGTAGAACACCGGGCGCACGCGGTGCTGGTCGCACAGGTCGCGAAACTCCCAGATCAGGTCGGCCCGCTCCAGCGCCGAGCCGATGGGGTCAAACAGCGCAATCATGCTGCGGCGGTGCCGTGCATACATGAGAAATGCGGTGCGTGTTTCGTTGAACAGTATGGCTTTGTCGCCGCTCATGACCAGCCCGCCTTCGGGCTGGTTGCTGGTTTGTACAATGCGGTAGGCTTCATCCAGTTGTTCGTTGCGGGCCTGTCTGGCTATGGGCAGTGCCGGGCGCAGCAGCCAGGTCAGTGCAATGCAGCCCAGCAGTAAAAAACTGGCCAGTGCGGCGCGCAGGGCACGCGGGGCTTCGCTGTCGAGCTCAAACTGCCACCACAGTTTGTTGTGGTAGGGAATTTCCTGGTAAACAAAGAACGTGAGCCACAGTGAAACAGCGATAACACAAAAGCAGGCCGTGGCAAACAGTGCAGAAAACGGTACTTCGGTAAGGCGGCTTTTGCGGTAGAAGGAGCTGCGGAAGGCGTACAGCAGTGCGGCAATGACGAGCATGGCAAAGGCTTCTTCCCAGTCCAGCCCCTTGAGGATGGACAGCACGCTGGCGGCAATGAGCAGCAGCAGTGTGAGCATCCAGGCGGCCGAGAGGCGCCGCCGCAGGCCACGGGCCAGCACCAGGCAGAGCACGCCAACCAGGCTGGCGGCCAGGTGCGAGGCGTTGATCAACTGGTCTGGCATGATGAAGCTGAGTATTTGCAGGCGGCTGTCAATTTCGGGGGTGGCGCCGGAGAACAGCAAAATAATGCCCGCAGCAAAAACCAGCACCGATATGATGGGTGCGGCCACACTGGCGGCCGAGCGTATGACCGATTGCAGCGGCAGATAGTTTCGCCCCTCGTTAAGCAGCAAAATGATGCTGGCCAGCACCAGTGGCAGCAGCACGTAAACGGCGCGGTAAAGCAGCAGGGCGGCAGCGAGCTGTGCGGCACCAAGTTGTCCGGCAAATGCGGCAAGTATGACGGCCTCAAACACGCCCAGGCCACCTGGCACATGGCTGAGCACGCCGGCTGCGAGCGCCAGCAGGTAAACCAGTACAAATGTGATGAAAGGCGGCGCCGAAGGCAGCAGCAGGTAGAGAATGGTTGCGGCAAAGATCACGTCAAACAGCGTAATGACCAGTTGCCATGACGCTAGGCGCAGGCTCGGAATGCGAATGGGCCAGCGCCCGAACTGAGCATACTGAAACCAGCGGGACTTGCCAGTGCCAGGTGCATCGTCCGGGGGGGATGACCGCAGGCGGTGCTGGTACAGCACCATGGCGATTATCAGGTACAGCGCCAATACCCCCCATGCAATGCCAGTGACCCATGCGGCAGACAGATGCAGTGCCATAGCCGCCGCCTGCACATTGCTCAGGGCGGCTATGGCTGCCAGCAGCGGCAAAGCACAGCCCAGCGACAGGCTGGCAAAAATGGACATTCGAGCCACATCGGTGGCATTTAACCCCTGGCTGAAATAAAGCCGGCAGCGCACTGCACCGCCGGAAAGCATGGACAGGCCAACCGCATTGCCCACGGCCGCAGCGCAAAACCCGCCGGTAACCAGTATGCCCGGGCGCAGTTGTACGCCGGCATAGTGTGAGGCAGACCATTCGTAGCCTATGAGCATGGTGTAGCTGCCCGCGGCTGTCAGCAGTGCCAGCAACAGTGCCGACCAAGGCACATCATGCACGGCCTGGCGCATTTCGGCGATATTGGTTTCTTTCACCAGTTTCCAGCAGATAAACAGTGCTGCAATGAATAACACCAGCGCAATGACTGCCCCCGCCACCTGTTTATACGCAGTAAAGCGTTCAATCAGGAGCCAGGGGAGGGTTTTGTGTGCAGGAGGAGTGAGCGTTGTTGTCTGTGTCATGTTTTATGCAGGAATGCATAGTACAGGGTGCATCGGTTGTTTTGTATGCACAGCAGGGGCATAATGACAAATGGTTGTAATAATGCCGTTAGAGGTGGTGCGCTGCCAAATTGTTCCGGCCAGTTGCAATCGAACAGACATAAAAATGGTGCATGTTGCTAAACTTGCGGCCAGTATATATTGCTAACACTGCAGAAACGATAACCAGCTTTGCATCAGGGATGCACTGCCTGAATATGGATGGGTTGCAGGATGCATCTAAGGGTAATTAGCCAGCCGGTGGCGTAAGTGGCAGAAGATCGTTTATACTTCGGTTCGGTCTTCTGGCAAATCGTTTACCGGTATATTCAGAGGGCAGGGAACATGGCGCGATAGCAAAGCGGTTATGCACCGGATTGCAAATCCGTGTAGGTCGGTTCGACTCCGGCTCGCGCCTCCATATTTATCAAAGGGTTAGATCATTTTTCTGGTCTTTCCCTTTTTTCATTTGCGGAAATTTTCCGCAATTCCAGTGGACTGACGATCTTCCAAGCAGTGGCTTTTTTGTTGGGCTGGGGCGACCATAAAAGTATGGTAAATTAGCTGCCATGAAGACAATTTATTTCGCACGGGGTTTCACGCGTCATAAAAAAGGAAAAAAAGTACAACTGTGGGCAGCCCCGTCAATACAATGCAAAACAGCAGATGAGGCAATAGACAAGGCATTGATGATGTTTCAAGGACAGACATTTGTAGGCGTAGTTGCTGTTGCGCATGAATATGACGAATCAACAGAACAAACTGGTAACTTCAAGTTGCTGGTGCAATATGGAGACCTATAAGAAAGATTTGATACCTTTGTTCTATAGTTCCGGCTAGAGCACATATGCAAGCCACCACTGGGGTGGCTTTTTGTTACATAGGTTTTCAAAGTATTGGCTACATTATTGGCAAATGAAATTAATAATTTGCGGAACAGGAAAAGTATTATTTCTTTCGCAAGTAGAATAGTTTCTAGAGATCAATTGTTGGGTAATGTTTCCTTTGCCAAAAGGTTGGTCATATCTGACTATATATCGGCATAGAAAAGTTTGGGATGAACAATTTACTGCACTATCAATGTCCATTGACCAAGGATCTTCATTGTATTTACCCTGGACTAGCAGATAAAAGAAGGTCCAGTCCCCCGAGACTTCTCCTCTCCAATTTTCAATATTAGTGTTAAGAGGATTTTCTATATAGAAAGATAATTTCTCATTCTCGTGTATTTTTTGCCATCCATTCGAAACTCCAATTTGGCTTGTACATCCAGACAGCATGAGGGATATGAATAGAAATAGCAGTGTTTTTTTCATAATGCCCCCTAAATAACAGCCGATGATACGAAATGATAAAAACAAAACCCAGTAGCCCCAGGCTAAGCGATGAGTGCCCTGAATGATTGCAGCAACACTTTACAGTTCAGTACAAAATAATCCATGGATAAAGATAGCGAGGCTGCGGTATCTTAGGGGATATTTGGTTACACGTGTCACCAGATTAAATGGAAGCCACCCCAGCGGTGGCTTTTTTTGGGGTTATTGAGGGCAAACTACATTCAGTAACTGATCAAGTGTTTGGCATAAAGGCGTTGTTTCAGTGGTAGAAGTATGTGAATTACAATGGTCCCAAATAGAGGGGGAGATCGGTTTGCGGGTTGTGCAATCTATACTTTCTAACGGAGCCGCTTTCCAGACTAGCCCCTCTTGTGCAGGTGAATAGCTTAAGGTTACAGGAATATACCTTAGATTTGGGTTGTTGGGTACGACATAAACACCTGATGGAAGAGACAGATAAGTATCCATGCTAATTTGTGTTGTGCGAAGGTTTTCCGGTATTTCAATCAAAGTTTCCTGCTGAGCAGTAGCAGTCAAACTTATGATGAGAAACGAAATAAAACAAACTATATTATTTTTCATCTCTTTATTCTGTAGGAAGGTAGCAACCCCCACATGGCAGGCAATAGCCGAGCAGTGGGGCTTTTTGTTTTGGAGCGATGGGCCTACTTAAATCTCATCAAGCTCATGTCCATCTCCAGGGAAATGGTTTACCCCGGATTGGAAGCTTCCAGGACGTTCATGTGTATCCCCGAACGCTACATGATGAGTATCTGCATATGCTTGTCTTGCGGCTCTTCCAAATGCTACTGCCATTTGGTGGCTATGGACCTGATACCGATAATAGTAACGTGAATTTCCTCCACTTGGACCTTCGATAACCGCAGTGTAATAAGGCATCGTGATTCTCCTGTAAGGATTGCTGGAAAATTCATTCTAACTGAGTAGCCCAAAATGATACTGTGGGTATAAAAGATATATAGCACCACATAGCCAGCTCTGCGAGAGCTGTAAGGCGGAGAAACGTGGCGGCACATCTGGTGGCGCGCTATTCAACCGTACTTTCATCAGTCAGAGACAAGGCAATATCCTTTGCTGCGGTAGGTTTGTGTGATACGGTCTCTGATGGTGTTGGCATTTTTCTCGCCGGCGATATAGCCAATATCGCGAAGGCTTTTTTCCCAGGCAAAGTGGTTGGCCATCCACTCATGGCTCATATATTCATGGCGGCACATTCCCAGGTAGGCTATGGCAGCAAATCGGATGTTGATGTGGTTGTTGGGAAAATCAAGCTGTTCGATGAAAAGAGCGATTTCTGTTTCGGTGGCAGAAGTTGGTATGTTCTCCATGGCGTGCCCGTTTTGGAATAAGTAGTTTTATTATCATTTTGAAATGTGATAGAAATATGACAGTCCAAAAGAACCTGGCAGGCCAAGCGATCAGTACCCTGAATGGTTGTAGTCAAAGCGTAGGAGTAGAAACTTCTTCCTGTATATCAAATATGCCCAGACCCAGGCACGTGACACCAAAGAGGCAAACAAGCCGGTTGAAGCGGTTAGTCCGCTTTTTGGGGAGGTCTGGAAAGTAAGTACTTGATTTATATGGTGGGGTGCAAAAGACGGTAACTCCGCATTGATAGCCGGCATTTACGGCAGGCAATACAGGGGGCGATACGAGAAGCGTTTGAGGCAGTGAAAAGGGTAAGTTTCACAAAGACTTCATGGATTTTTCATTTTATTTTCACAGGCTGAATCGATACTTCACGCATTACAAACGTATAAGGTTGATTCAAAATGAAAAAAGCGATGATGTTAATTTTATGCTTCCTTAGCTTTCATGCTATGGCACAGTCAAAACCATTTGAGGCCGGAGAATATATTACAGAAGGTGGCTGGGGTGTTATGAACATAGGTCCATTTGAAAATGGGTATCAATCATTTGAAATTTTTGCAGTGGGTGGCAATGCTCATGTTTGCGAGCTTTCCGGGAAAATAGATAGACATGTTGGTGTGACAGAGGGGGGTGGCTGCGAAATCGTTTTTTATAGAAACGACAACGGTATTGAGGTTGTTGTTGATGATGAAATGTATGAAGCGTGTCGATCCAATTGTGGGAGTAGAGCAAGCTTTGACGGGCATTATTTAAAACCCTCGCAGGGGTGTGAGGGAGACGCAATGAAACAGACAGTGGATCGGTCTGATGAATTGGTAAGGCAGGGGGCATATGTTGAAGCAGAAAGCGTCTTAAGGGAGCTTTTAACTCATTGTCAGGTGACACTGGATCACTTTGACGATGGACGTTTGAGGAATGAGCTTGCAGAGATTCAGGCAAGACTCAATATGAAACAGGCATGTTTCGAAACCTTGCAGCCTTGGGCAGATCTTGCCAACGAAACGGATGAGGAGGTTTGTCGTAATCGGTATCAATCCCCAGCATCATGTGTTGAAGCGCTGCCTATTGTAAATAGCACACGAATAAACTTAAACAAGTGTGCGGCTTTACCTGAATAGAAATTTCTTTCGTTTAAGGTCTATGCAGATGTGTGGACTTTGCCTGTAATGTGTTACGCGTGGGTGTTGTGCCCGCGCGATGTTTTTCTAGCGATTGATTTTTGAATTTGTGTCCCATGTCCCACAAGTGAAAATTTTTTTGAGCAATGGTGTTGAGGGAGCATTTGTTGAGGTATATTTTTAACTTGAACGGGTCATTACCTGTTGGTCTATCTATGGGGCCAAATGTAGAGTCATTGCTCTATTTAATTTTCCTCTGTTTGAAGTAAATCAGGATGCCCCAAACAAGGAAAAATATGGCTGAAACAAAGATCAATGCGATGCCCAAGAAATATGCGAAGATGCCACCCAAGCAACTGATAGATCCTGTGCAGCCATTGTCATAAGTAATCAAATAGACACCCCAGATGGCTGGCAGCAATCCTGTTATCAGCGCAACGCATTGAAAATAGATTTTCGACGCTGAGCGCTTCCCTGTTGTTTGTTCTGATTTCAAGGATTATTACCCCGTAGCGTTGTTTTTACTAATTGATATATTGCCATTAAAGCAGCAACAAGAGAGCAACCCAAGCTCAAGTATAGGAGATACATCATTATTTGTAAGACTTGTATTCTTCTTTCACTGATTGTTGGTATCGCTAAATAAAACTCCCAAATTAGGATATATGCTCTGACCGGGATTTTAGTTATAGCCCTTTAAAAAAATCGGTAAATTCTCCTGATGGCGACAGATACACGCTGAAATGATCACCTGTTAAATACAGATTATTACCATCAACAGGTTTCCCGTTGAAGTGAACAATCAGGCCGTTTTCTTTTTGGATGGATAATAACAAATATCTACCCTTCCACCAAACAATTCAGGTGGATTACATCTTTGATTAGTTGTATGGCTTTTTTCCGTATCGATGGTTTGTGTTTCTGTTATAGTCGTTTGCACTTGTGTAGCTACTGGCTGCTCTTGAGCATATACAGGTGTTGACAATAAGAGCGCTGTAGAAATTAGGACGAATGAGTTTTTCATATCTTTCCTTTTAAAAATAATTTCTAACCGCTTATAGCAAGTAAAGTATGATTGAAACGGTTAATGTCAATTTGGACTTTATCTATTCTATGCTCAACTTGATCAGTGTACGTGTTATCTCTTTCATATCTTGCCGGATGAAAATCTGGCGGGTAGATTGATTGGCTCTTTAAAAACAACGTAGTTTTTGAAGGAGCTTATTGTGATGCGTACACTTTGCGAAATGGTGTCAAGTAGCAGATAATGAAACCTCAGTTAGAGAAGAAAGCCAGACATATTGATTGAACAGGAATCGGAGGTTGGGTAATGAAAAAATTGCATGCTGTACTTTGTTTTGCTGTATTAACAGGTTGGGGTGCTCAAGCTGCATTGGCAGCGCCTGAAAATGAACAAGGTGAAATAAAGAAAGCGGTGATAGAAAGATGTCTGGAAAATGAGAGCAACACGGCGCAGCAGTGTCAGTGTTTTGCTCAATCGCTGTTTGAAAAATTTTCTGTGGATCAGCTCAAGCAGGCTAACTCCCGTGCTGCAACTGCCGCCCAGCGGGAGGCGTTGATAAATTGGACAGAATCAAAACCGTGCGGGGTTGACTATCCTTTGCGTGACGATTAGTTGATAGTCCCCGAAGGGGCCGCATAGAACAGCGAAAGTCCTTGTAAAAGGGCTTTTGTCTTGGGTGTTATTGTTCTCTGATTCTGGCGCAGGCTTTGTCATCGTCCACAAAGAGGATGCGATATGAGAGCATGCCATGGCTGAGAAAATCTCGCACTTCTATTTTATATATTCCGTCATTTCTTAACTGCTCATTAGATTGGGAGTTCCATTCGTAGTAATACGGCCTTGGGTCCCTTGAAGCATGTTCTATCACGGTTGCCTGCCCGTAACGGGCGCTGAGTATTTGCAGGTTTTCTTCCAGTATTTTAGTGTTGGCACGGATGTCATTGCTGAAAGAAACCAATTGGCGGGTTTCTTTTGAATACACCCACCCCATTGATGTGTCTGTCAGTGCTTGAATAGCATAAAAATAGTTGGTGCATCTGGGGGTGACGTGATCTCTGGTCATCACTGTGACGCCTTCCCGCGCTTTGACTTGGTCTTCTGTCAATTGATAGTAGCTGGGATCCGTTTCAAATACGGTAGGAATATCGGACTTTTTAGCACAGCCATTTGTCAATCCTGCCAAAACAACCAATGAGAGGGCTAGTGTGAAAAGAGGCTTCATTTTTTCCTTAGTTGTTATCAGGTAAGCGACGGTTTATAAAACCTCGAAAGAAGGCTTTGCTTTGGGATATGTGCTCTGACCAGAGCATTACCGGCACTCAGGCGGGATGTCATGAGGCGGGACCTTCCCAGTGGGTTCAGAGCAGACCCAGTATATGCGTCCTTCAATTTTTTGACCACTTAAAGGCGTTTCGTCAACCATGGGTGTTAAGAGGAGAACAATATTGTCTGCTCTTTTGGTTCCCACAATGGTGATCACGCCGGTTGTCTTGGCAATTTCGATGCTTGCTGTATTAGTTGTAGGTTTAATTGGCACCCATCCGAAGTCATATGGACGGTTATTAACCGCATTATCAATAACCAGATTTTTTGCAGAGCCTGCCAGAACAAGGCCTTCACCGATTCTGGTCCGTACCGTGTAGTCGCTATACATAGGCAAACAGAGAATAAGGAAGCCCACAGCAAGAATGCCAAAAAAGAATGTCAGCCATATGGCTACGCTTTTTGCGAATCCTTTGAAAGAGAAGCCTTTTGTTGAAGCGTTTTGTATGCCGTTGTTTAAATTTTCATTTTCAGGTGTTTTGTTCATTGTTGCGTCCTGATCATTTAAGCTGATAAATAGATTGTATAGTTTTTGATTTATCAGGTCGGCATAATGATCAGTGTACAAACGCTTCTTTTGTGTCATCGCCGGCATATCAGACGGTCGTTCTGGAAGATAGGGGTATATGCTGAAGCTACAACTTCACAGCAGCGCCAAATAGAGTTGAAAACGAAACTGCTTTAGAACTTGTTTGAAAGCGGTATGACTGCATTGCTGCAGCAAAATGTGCGAGATGTGAAGCGCCGGTATGATGAAGATGATTTGGATTATTTCATTCAGCGCAATACATTGTGAGTGAGTTTAGTAAAAACGTTTTTGGCACCTGTGTTTGGAGCCCTGCGCAGGGCTTGGAGCTGGTTCATTCTGAAAGCCAGGCAACGTTTTCTCAGTTTCCAGTGCAGATTTTTCAATGTATCCATGCAGATGCAGAATGGCTGGCGCTCCAGTATGGAGACGATGTTTACAAAGTTAAACCTCAAATATTTAAAGCAGTACCTGCTCCCAAATTTGTATTGGGAGAAAAGGTCTTTGTTCAGAGGAAACAGCAAGCAGGAAATGTCGTTTTTATGGGTTGGCACTTTAAACACAAGTACCCCATTTTTTTAATTGCTTTTGATGAAAAAATCATCTCGTATATATATTGAGAGTGAATTGAACCATTTCATCGAACGGTGATTGAGAAGATTTATTTTGTTTGATCGCAGGTATCTCAGATAGCGACACGTTAAGTCATACTGTGGGGGCAAAGGAGAGAAATGGGGAGGTGAAAATAAACCCGTAACAGGTTTGCTGTACGGGTTTACTCGTTTAGTTACTGGGTAACAGGAGCATATCTAATTAGTGAGTGATGGTGTGTGTAATGAGTTTGTGTATGGTAAGTATCAAACTGACAATACAATGCCCTTCCTGTCGCCCCCCAACTGTCTTTTACAAGGGCATCTACGGTTGTATAAATCATAATGTCACCATTTTTTTGGGTCTGATATTCGGCAAGCAGATCACATATCTGCTTAGGGGTTCCTACTGCTTCTCCCAAGGCTTGGTAAGCGGATATTCCACGGAAATCAGCCGTATAGATATTGTCACGGTCAATGTTTTGCGCATGGGCCACCAGTGCAGTTGAAGCGACAACACCTGCGGCCACAGCAGCAGCCAGTTTCTTAAGTTTCAATTTCATCATAGATCCTCTCATTGTTGATTGGTGAGGATAAATGGTAAGTTGGTAAATACCGCTAATGTGAACGTCCAAAAAAGCAGTTTTTGTTCACATGACACATTGTTTGGCTGCGATCATAAAACCTCAACAACTTATTGGAGGTTATGTGGAAATGAAAGCAGGAATGAAAAAATTAGGCGTGGCACTCATGCTTGGACTGGGGCTCGTCACAGTTTCATCGGCGCAGCAGCCCGAGGTGGGTGCCTGGATTCAGGATTACTCTTTTGATAGTCCCGCAGATACAGAGGTTGGCATATCATTAGATCATATGTGTACCCTCATTGTGCAAAAAGCTAATGATAAATTGTCAGGTGCGTGGAGTTATATTTATGATAATGAATATAAGCTGAGTGCTACAAAGCCAGCCAGATCAAGCTTTCTATCTTGTTTTGTCCACACCAGTGATACTGGAAGGACAACAAATGTGGGTAAGACAATTACATGCAAAAAATTAGTAAGCGGAACAAACCCAGGCTGGATTATTCCAGGCATAAGCACGGGGTGCTACGCCAAACCAAACGAATGATTATGTTGCTGTAGATGCACGTAGGCCTTGCTGCATCTATGTTTATCCAATCAAACAACAGCCGTCTACGATGAGTAGGCGGCTTTTTTATTGGGTACAAAGAAAAAGCATGAAAATAATGGGCGGGGCTACAGATGGTTGAACAAGCAATTATCTTGCAACCAAATACTATGGAAAAACGTGCAGGCTGGTTAAAAAGTTCGATGCGATGATCAGAAAGTAAAGAAGAGCTTGACAGGGTGAAATCACATCAAAAGTGAGAAATAATTCCATTTCAAGAATTGGCGGGTCATTTTTGACCCGGCATGATTATTCTTTGAAATCAAATAGTTAGTAAAAATCGGGTCAAAAGTGGCCCAGTATGATTTTTCTTTTAAAACAACAGCTTAGCAAAAATCGGGTCAATAATGACCCGTTTTGGCTTGTGGATAAGTCGAGATTCTGTGGATAACTCATTTTGCTATTGTTTGAAATGATAATTTTTTCAATGAAATCAATTTATTATGGATGATGGTCTATAGGTGGCACGCGAATTGCAGTAGGGTAAAGGCTTCTGCAACAGTGCAGACAATTAACTCAATAAGGAGCATATCAATGCCAACCCCAGCGTATATTTCGATCGAAGGCAAAACCCAGGGCAACATCACCCAGGGTGCATTCACAGCAGATTCCGTCGGTAACGTCTACGTCGAAGGCCACGAAGACGAAATCCTGGTGCAGGAAATCAGCCACCGTGTCACGACCCCGACCGATCCGCAAAGCGGCCAGCCTTCAGGCCAGCGCGTGCACAAACCGTTTGTCTTCACCTGTGCCCTGAACAAAGGCGTACCGCTGCTGTACCAGGCACTGACCACCGGTGAAATGCTGCCTACCGTGGAAGTCCGCTGGTACCGTACATCTGTAGATGGCAAACAGGAACACTTCTTCTCCACCAAGTTGGAAGATGCGACAGTGGTGGACATTGACACCGTACTGCCGCATGCGCAGAACGCAGACAACGCCAACTACACCCAGTTGGTCCGCGTGTCACTGGCTTACCGCAAGATCATCTGGAGCCATGAAGTCGCCGGTACAGAAGCTTCTGACGACTGGAGAGCGCCGATCGAAGGTTAATCGGACATGTGCGCACGCATGCATATAAGGTGCGGCGCACACTCTTCCGTCTAAAGCCGGAGCATGGTTATTCCTGCTCTGGCTTGATGTGTCTTTAAAAACAGCGTTCAAGTTGGACGGCTCTATATGACCAGGCAGGTGCCCGGCAGCACGTCATAGAGCAAACGCCGTTCAATATACTCAGGCAGAAATACCGTAAGGTTTCACAGAAACTTCACACATTATTCACACAGCTACCCATAATGAAAACATACATAAAAACACAATCAGCTGTCTGTAGCCCAAAACAACAATCCAGCAGCATTTGCATTTGGAGGACTCACCCATGGCAAGCCGCCCCGTCGTATTAGTAGGTCATGCACACATGTGCCCGATCCATGGCCCTGGGGTCGTGGTGACCGGCTCGCCCACCAGCATACTTAACGGCCGTCCGGTGGCCCGTGTTGGCGATCTTGTCAGTTGTGGGGCCACCATCATTACCGGCTCGGCCATTGCCAGCCTGGACGACGGGCATCCGATCGCGCGGCTGGGCGATGTCACCAGCCACGGCGGCACCCTGATTGAAGGCGAGAGCGACTGGCTGCTCGATTAAACCACTGCACACCACCGTATCAACATCTATAACATCAACATATCAGTACAGGAATCATTATGGCGCAGACAGACCTCCGATTTAGCTTTGAACCCGCACACAACGCCAGCGCCCAGGCAGGCACAGAAATCAACTTTGACGTGGTTGAATTCAAACTGACAGAGGCCCTCAATGAACCCTTTGTGCTGGAAGTTGAACTCTTAAGCGCAGACGCCGACATCGACTTTGCCAAACTGCTGGACCAGGGCGCGCTACTCACCATCTGGCAGGGCGCGACCGCTGTGCGCCGTGTCCATGGCGTCGTCAGCCATTTCAGCCAGGGCAACAGCGGCTTTCGCCGAACCCGTTACCACGCGGTTATCGAGCCCATGCTCTCGCGCACGCAACTGTTTTCCGACTGGAGAATCTTCCAGCAAAAGCCCGTGCCCGAAATACTGACGCAAGTATTTAATGCTGACCACGTTACCAATTTTGAACTCCAGCAGCAGCAAACCCATCTTGCCCGCGAATACTGCGTGCAGGCCGACGAAACCGACTTCCAGTACATCCAGCGACTGGTTGCCGAAGAAGGCTTTGTCTACCGCTTTGCCCACAGCGAGCAGGGCCACCAGATGATTCTTACCGACGTCATCCAGACCCTGGGGGCGCTCGAAGGCAGCGACGGCGCAGACGGCACCGTCCTGTACCAGCCCACCCCGGCAGGTGACCAGCCCCAGCCTGCGCTGCACACCTTCTCCTACCACGAGCAGGTGCGCACCGCACGCCAGACCCAGCGCGACTACACCTTCAAAAACCCGCGCTACAACCAGCACCAGGCCAGCATCGGGCGCGATATGCCGGCCCAGTCCAGCGAATACGAACGCTACGACTACCCCGGGCGCTACAAGCAGGATGCCGCAGGCAGCCCCTTCACCCAGACCCGGCTGGCCGCCTTACGGCGCGACGCCAAACTTGCCATCGCCACCGGGGACGATGCCCGCATTGAGCCCGGTGTCGCCTTTGAACTCACCGGCCACCCGCGCCAAAACCTCAACACCGTGTGGCGCCCTGTCAAAGTTGAGCACTGGGGCAAACAACACACCAGCGCCGAAGAAGAAGCCGCAGGCGCGCAAGTCAGCACCAGCTATACACAAACCGCCGAACTCGTGCCCGCCGCTGCCGACTGGAAAGCCCCCCTGCCAGCCAAACCGCACCTGCATGGCCCCGAAATCGCGCACGTGGTCGGCCCGCAGGGTGAAGAAATCTACTGCGACGAATGGGGCCGCGTTAAAGTCCAGTTCCCATGGGACCGCATTGGCCAAAACAACGAACACAGCACCTGCTGGATCCGTGTTGCGCAGGCCTGGGGCATTGGCGGGGGTGACGGCCAGCAATCCATTCCCCGTATCGGGCAGGAAGTCATAGTCGATTTCCTCGATGGCGACCCCGACCAGCCCATCATCACCGGGCGCACCAACGACGCGTTAAACCCCACCCCCTACGAGCTGCCCAAACACAAAACCCGCAGCACCTGGCGCAGCCACACCCACAAGGGCGAAGGCTTTAACGAAATCCGCTTTGAAGACGAAAACCAGCAGGAAGAAATCTACGTCCACGCCCAGAAAGACCAGAACATCGAAGTCCTCAACAACGAAACCACCTGGATCGGCAACGACCGCAGTGAACACGTTGAGCACAACGAAAAAATCTTCATCGGCAACGACAGAAGCGAGCAGGTCATCAACGACGAGGCCGTCGAAATCGGGCATGACCGCAAGCACCACGTCATCAATGACGAATTCCTCAACATCGACCAGAACCAGACCATCGAAATCGGTAACAATCGGGTAGAAACCATCCGCAACCACCGTAAGGACGACATTGCCGCCAACCACTGGGAAAAAGTCGGTGGCCATATCGAAATACAGGTCGAAGGGCACCACCAGATCGAGGCCGGGCAGCAAATCATCCGCAAAACCCAGGTCTACGAGCTGGGCGTGCAAACCCAGATCGTGCTCAAGGCACCGGGCGGCAAAATCACGCTCGATGCATCGGGCATCACGCTTGAAGGCAACATCAACATCAAGGGCCCGATGAACCAGGTCGGCTCAGGCGGTGGCGAAGGCATCTCCATCAGCGGCTCGCCGCTGGCAACACCATTTGGCGAGTGCTCGGAGAAAAGCCGATGAGCGGCACCCAGCCCTATATTGACCTGATCCGCTCGCAGCGCAACATCAGCCAGCCGCTGTACCTGCTGGTAGACCCGCTGGAAACGGTAGACGAAGATGAGGCTTACAGCCTGGAATCGCTGGAAAACACCCTGGGCAAGGCACGCATTGAAATTGTGCCGCGTGCCGACCTCATACACACCCCGGCCGACTGCCCGCACCTGGTGTTGCTGGCACAGGCCGGAGAACCGGCGCGTACAGGAGCTGACTCCATCCTCAATGCCACCATCGAATACGCCCGCCACGAACATCCGGCCGAGCGGCGCTACATCTGCGGTTGGCTGCAAAGCAGCCTGGACCTCGGGCCGCTTGCCGAAGTACTGGCGCAGCGCATGACATTCGCCTCAAATACAGCTACCATTGCGGTTGTGAATGCAGCAGACCCAAGCCGCGCCAACACGCGCATCTACCCCGTGTACGAGCCGTTGCGCCAGGAACTTATTGCCTATGAATGCCACGAAACCCATCCGGACATTCATGCCCAATGGCTGGGTGAAATATCGCAGTGGATCATTCCGGCCAGCAACCAGGGGTTCCTGTGCTTTAAGGCCGAATCAGCAGGTGCGGCAGACACCGCAAACGTAGCAGATGCCGCAAATGCAACAGATGCAACAGATGCAGCAAATACAGCAGACAGCCCCGTTGCCCTGCCGCAAAATGCCGTCAATGCGCAAATTGATGCACCGCTGGTAGCCAACGTGCTGCGCATGTGGCAGCAGCTTGCCACCCGGCCCATCAGCGCGCAGCGGCAGCAGCAAATGCCCTTGCTGCGGCGCGGCCCGTTCGAGCTGCCTCAGGGCGCTGCCTACATGGCGCTACAGCAGTTACACGCGGCACACCGGCGCGGCCTCACCAATATGCGCGACCAGATGATGTTTGCCATCATGCGGCTCACCATGCACCCGCGCATAGAGCAACACGCTGTCATACAGGCCTGCATCGACCGCGCCATCAGGGGCGAAGACACGCTGGCTGCACAAATAGGCGCTATTTCGCATGTGCAAATGATGCGTATCCTGCAGGAGCTGAACGCATGACCTTCACGGCCCGCTCTATCCATCATATTCGTTTCATCAGCTCTATCCGCCCTGTGGGTTACGCTAAAACCATTGCTATTGTCATTGCCGCGTTATGCTGCGCGGTATGGCTGGGCGGGTGCAAAGACTCCACCCCAACCACTGGCGAAGCCGCCGCACCGCAGGCCGAAGCCACAGCTCCGGCTACGCCGGAAAATCCGCTGCTGGCCATGGCTCAGCTGGAACCGGGTGCAGACGGACAGCCGCCGCGGCTGACGCTGTACGGGCTGACGCTGGATGCGCCGCTGCCCGATTACCCGGCATGCACCGACGATATGCTCTGGCAGCGCGACGCGCCAGGCCCGTGTTTTCTCCCGAACAATAAAAATGACGGGGGTGAGCGGCGGCCTGCGTTTGAACTGGTTGATGAACTGGGCGGGGTGATTTACCCAACAAAGATGATGGATACCGGGTACCCGTATTCGGTAACGATCGGGTTTGATGTGCAGGGCGTGCAGTATATGCGGGTGTTTACAGATGGTGGTATTTCCACGCAACATCAGTATGTTGAAGTTCTTAACAAGCTGTTAGGCGAACCAATACTGATACATATAAAAGAAGGCGGAAACAGTGACCGTGGAGCTAATGCACCTGTAGGGGTCTCTAGGATGATGTGGGTTAGCAGTGAAAATGGGGCAGTAGTTGTTATTTGGGAAACGGATTATGCATGGGCAAGGTATGTTGGGCAAAGTGAGGCGATGAAGAGAGGATATCTTGAGTTTGGGCTGAAACGTATATTGCGAAACGGACAGTTACCGGACTGGTGAGATCGTGAGTACGCGGGGCGCATACGGGGCAGCAAGTTAAAGACGATATTCAGAACAAGGACAGAACAACATGGCACAGGGTAGAAGGAACAAACAGGAGAACATGGCATGAATAGGAACAGACTGGCATGGTGGATAGCCGCACTGGCACTGGCTGGGGTGCCGTTGCTGGGCGGGTGCAAGGAATCCACCGCAACCACAGATGAAGCCGCCGCACCGCAGGCCGAAGCTACAGCTCCGGCTACGCCGGAAAATCCGCTGCTGGCCATGGCGCAGGTGGAACCGGGTGCAGACGGGCAGCCGCCGCGGCTGACGCTGTACGGGTTGACACTGGATGCGCCGCTGCCCGATTACCCGGAGTGCACCGACGATATGCTCTGGCAGCGCGACGCGCCAGGCCCGTGTTTTTTGCCAAACGATAAACAGGGTGAGCGGCGGGCGGTATTTGATCTGGTTGGTGAACTGGGTGGGGTGATTTTCCCAAGAAAAATGATGAATGCTGGATATACAGATGCTGTGACGGTCGGATTTGACACGCAGGGCGTACAGTATATGCGGGCGCTCCCACAAGGAGGTATTTCTATGCAGGATCAGTATGTTGAAGTTCTCAACAAGCTGTTAGGTGCGCCGGTGCTGCTAACGGTCAAAGAAAGCCAAAGTGATAATCCACGGGAGCCAGCGCCGGAAGGCATTCCAGAATACATCTGGGGGCGTGCAGGCAATGGCTCGGTGATTGCGGTCTGGGAGACGGATTATGCCTGGGCACAGTACATGGGTAGTAATAAACCAGGGACGATGGGTTACCTTGAGATCGGGTTGAAGCGGATTCTGAACGGTGGGCCGTTGCCGCCGTGGTAAGGTCACGGACAGCGTACATATTCATAACATGGAAACGACATAACAGCAACAAGGGGCAGCAGTAGCATGGCACAGGGCAGAAGAAACGAAGAAGACATCCGGGCTTTAGAAAATGAACATAACCGGGGTGCAGACGGCAGGGTTAGCCTGGAGGACGACGCGACGTTTTTCGAAGCGATGGCCGAGGATGCCTGCCCGCAGGACGAGCGCTTTGGTTGCAAGGCGTGCGAGCGTCCCGGCATACCAATTCTGCCGCTGCGGCGTGTGCTGACAGCGCAGGTTTTGGAGAATGCCTGGTGGGACCATGAGAGCAACGTATTCTCTTCGAAATCGACCACAAAAAAAGACCAGGTGTTGCCGCTGTGCAAGGCGGTGACGAATACCCAGCCGCAGTTGCGCACGCTGCGGCGCGGTTTTCTGTATGTGTATTTGCAGCCGCGCAAGGGCGGGGACAAGGTGGTGCATGCCTACCAGGTGACGCTGGAAGGGCATTTGCGGCGTTTTTATCCGTACAAAATGCGCTATGGCCGCCCGGCCTCGCTGCCGCGGGGCTGCGTGGCCGACGGGCACGACATCAAGGCCTCGTTCATCAACATCAACGACAAATATTTCAGCAAGGCGTGGCTGGCGTTTGCCAACGACTGCTGGCCGGCCAAAGTGATTAACGCCTACCGTGACGGGCAGGCGTTTGATGAGCGCTTTGTTGAGGTGGATGTGGATGCGCTGAAGCAGGGCGACGGGCTGCCGCCATGGAGCGGGTTACTGCGCGATGGTGATTCTTCTTATTTAGATAATGTACTTGAATATGCACAGCAGGATGAAACACTCGTGTTTACACTGCATGGTTTTTATTCACGAACGGCCAAAACTCAGGCCACACAGGATTTTGTGCGCAGCGAGGTAGCCAAGCACGGCATGGCGGCAGTGCCGGCGCTGGTGCTGCCCGACCCGGTGGGTGATGTGCAGGAGACGAATCACCTGCGCAACAGCCTGGTGATGGACAAGAAAAAGTGGGAAAGCTCCGAGCAGCGCGCGTATATGTTTTCGACCTCGGTGGAGATGGGTAAAATCCGCAGCGCCAAGGTGCAGGAGCAGCGGCGCGAGCGGGCGGTGACGGCGATCAAGATGGCGGCGTCAAATTATTCGGTGGATGATCCGGCGTCGAACAACGGCGGTGAGATAATTGCCGCCTCAATGCTTTCAGAAGAGCAACTGCGTACCAACTGGGATGGCTACAGGAAGGCTTTTGGCTCGCTGCGGCCTTATGAAACGTATGAGGATGCAGTCAAGGCGTATATGCCTAAGCAGAATGTGAATTACGCCAAGATTGACGAGCGGCTGAACAAGTACTGCAAGCTGGGCGAGCGCAAGGATTTTAACGAGGCTTTCGGCCGCTGGAACAATGTGTTTATCAGGGCGATTAACCACGTGACGCAGTTGTATGTGAGCGCGTTTGAGCACAAGCTGTTTGAGCTGGTGGCGCAGCATGATTATACCGACGACAATGTGAAAGAGCCTGACGAGCGGGTGTCGGCGACGAGTTTTACGCGCCTGATTGCCGGGGCGCTGGAGGGCGGGCCGAGCGATATGGCGCTGTATGAAGCGTCCAAGGAGGCGAACAGTTCTTTCCCGTGGATGGAGCGCGGCGAGATTGAGAGCAGGCCTTCCACACTGCTGTGGGAGCGGCTGATTGACGACTATGACGGGCTGTTTGCCAAAGCGCTGTTCAGGCGCTGCCCCGACCTGCGGGCCAAGCTCGAGGAGGCGGCCAACGCCGAGTATGAGGCCGAGCAGGCTTATGTGCAGACGCTCAAGCAGAACCATCCGAGCCATGAAGCGTGGGAGCAGGCGCGTGATGATGCCGAGCGCAGCAGGATAATGTCACTGCATAACGCCATGTTCAAGGCGGTTTACGGCATTGTGAACGATGGTGACAAGCTCATTGTATGGCTCAACGATAAGTCAATGCAGCGCTCGGTGGCGGTGTTGCGCTCGGCCTGTGCTAATGCCGCCGAGCAGTTGAACAGCCTGGATATGAAAAAGGCTACACTGGCTGCGGCGCAACAGGCCCAGGCCAACGCCAAGCAGGCCCAGGCCGATGCACAAAAGGCGCAGGACAACGCCAGGCAGGCCCAGGCGGAAGCCAAGCAGGCCCAGGCCGATGCACAAAAGCAGGCCAGTCAGGATGCCCAAGCGCTGGAGCAGGCCGAAACGGATATGGAGAATAAGAGGCTTGCGGCCAACGAAGCACAGGCCAAGGCCGATGGTGCCCAGAAGGCTGCCGGGGAGGCGCAGGAGCAGGCCAACGCGAAGGCTCAGCAGGCACAAGAAGCCGCTGAGAAGGTTGAGCCTGCGCAGCAACGGGCCGATGATGCTCGTACCGCGAATTCGCAGGCACAGGGCCAGGTGAATACGGCCCAGACCGAGGCGCAAAAGGCGCAGGCCGAAGCCGAGCGGCTGCGCAGTGTGGCAATGCAGATGGAAGCGGAAATGCCCCGGCCCAGAGAGGTGATGCAGCGCTACAGTGCGCTGATTTACGATAACCGGGTGTACCTGCCGTTTAATATTCCGGCCGATGTGGAGGATATTAAATACCTGCCGGGGCTGATTGAGGATATGCTGGCGCAGATTCACCGCAGCGCAGGCGGTGAAAAGCTGCCGCGCAAGGCACGCTGGCTGTACGCGCTGACTTCGAGCGACAAGATTGCGTGGCGGCATTTTCAGGAGGTGCGGGTGCCGGCAAAGTACCTGCCAGCCGATTTTCTTGAGATAACGGACGCAGCCAAGCGCTCACAACTGATGCAGCAGGCGGTGGAGCGTTTTGCCGCAGATGAGCCTGATGAGTTCAAGCGCAGCCGCTCGTTTTCGAGCAGCGACACCAAGCGCGCGGTGCCTTCAAACAAAAAGCGCATGACGCTGCTCAAGTGGCTGGTACCGGGCTTGTATAACCAGTACCTGCAGGGTGTGGCCAGCGGTGCGGGTGAAGAGGCCCGGCAGGCGCAGCAGCGGCTGAAAGAGGCGCAGCAGCAGGCCGAACAGGCCGAGGCGAACAACCGGCAGGCGCAGGAGCGGCTCAAGCAGGCACAGGCCGATGCGGGAAATGCACAGGGGAACACCCAGATAGCGCAGGCCGAACTGGAGCAGGCGCAGTCTGCAGCCAACCGCGCAGCCGATGAGCTGAAAACCGCCAATGAGACGCTGGAAAATGCACAGGCAGAGGCCAAGCGCACGGCAGAGGCGGCGCAGACGGCGGCGGGCGAGTATGAGGAGTCTAAACGAACCACGCAGCAGGCTGAAGATGCGAACAAACGCAGCCAGGGCAGCCTTGAGACGGCCAATGAGAATACGCGCCGGGCCGATGGCGAGGTGAACCGCACCGGGCAGGAGGTAACGGACAAAACCACTGATGTGAATAATGCCGACGACAGGGTGCGCAACGCGCAGAGCGATGTGGACAAGCAGCAAGGGGTGAGTGACCCGGCCATTGATGCGAAAAGGAGTGCCGAGGCAGAGGTGAGCAGCAAGGACAGCGCGCATGGGCGTTATGGCAACGTTTCGTCGTTTGCCGGTGTAGGGCTTGATCTGCTGGCGATTTATTTTTATTCACAGTCGCTTGAGAATGCTGCCCAGGCGATGAAGAAGACAGTGGGCAAGGCCCATATGGCCGAGGTGATGGCGTATTACAGCGCGTTAACCGGCATTGTGGGCAGTTCGGTTGCAGTGGCTGGCGGGGTAACCGAAGGTGTGCTGGCATGGCGCATGACCGCGACGGTGGCAAAGAACAGTATGGCGTACATACTGGCGGGCAACATGGTCAAGGGCGGTGCGGTGATATGCGCTTTCAGCAGCCTGCTTGAAGCCATGGGCTACGCCTATAAGGCATCTGCCGCGCAGGATGAGAAAGAGCTCTCAGAGGTGGTGACGTGTTATTACCTGGCCGCCGGGTGCAGTCTGGTTGCCGGCGTGGGCGGGGTCATGGTGATTGCAATGCCGGTGGTAGGCCTGGTGGTGGCGGTAACGTTTGCCGCCATTGCCGCCATACTGGTGCACTGGGCTGATGCCAACCGCACGCAGCCGCTGGAAGCGTGGCTGGAGCGCTGCGTGTTCGGGCTGGGTGTGCGCGACCCGGCATCAGGGCAGGTGGTCAAGGGGTATACCTACCAGTGGAGCAGCCATGAGCATATGAATACGGCGTTCAGCGCGCTGAGCGCGGCCTGGCTGGGGCTGTTGCCGCAGTTGTCTTTCAGGATGAGTGACTTTGCCTTTTACCGCGAGCCGCTGAGCGCGGCAGAGTTGAAGGCAAGGCAGGCGCGCCGCGGTGCAGACAGGATGAAGCCGATATACAACATATGGTATGTGCCTGCCACCATGCATGTGCAGACCATGGTAAACCTGCCCGCAGCGGGCGCAGGCAAAGGCATGCAGCCCGGCTACAGCATGACCATGCATGCGGTGCTGACCAACGGCACCGAGGTGGGGCTGCCGCTCAGGCATCCATCGGTGAATGCGCCCAGACCGCTGGTGCAGAATGTAACAGGCAGCTTGCCCAGCCCAGACAGCCAGAATCGTGCGGTGATGGCAGATGAGCAGGTGCTGTGGCACAGCCATGCGCTGGGCCGGTTTACGCCGGGGCTGCGGTCGGAGGAACAGTTGCCGCGGCCTTTTGCGCTGGAGGTGGATAACGAGGGACTGGACGATATTTCCTACGTGTATACCGATGTGATGATGCCTGCTGCGGCCGGAGACAAAAGCATGATGGCCCAGACTTACAATTACACGTCGGAATTCTGGTGCGAACAGTACGACAAGGCGCAGGCCGCAGCGGCGGCCAGGAAGCCTAGCGTAGAGCAGATTAAAACCTACCACGTGTTGGATGTGGAACCCGATACGCTGGACCATGTGGTGGTGAACCTGCGCTACTGGCGCGATGTGAGCGAGCCTGATGATTATGTGGAAATGATAATTCCGCGCCTGTACATGTACGCGGTGCGCGGCCAGGCCAGCACGGGGCAGGCCAATTCACATAGCGGCAGCAATGCCGGGGCAGCTGCTGCGAGCCGTGTAGCTGCATAGGTAAAGGAATGAGTGTGGTGCAGTCATATATGGATTTGATCCGGTCGCAGCGCGACATCAGCCAGCCGCTATACCTGCTGGTGGACCCGCTGGAAGTGGCGGACGAAGACGATTGTTTCAGCCTGGAATCGCTGGAGAACACGCTGGGCAAAGGCAGCATTGCCGTGGTGGAGCGGCCCGATTTAAGCCACACACTGGCCGACTGCCCGCACCTGGTGCTGCTGGCGCAGGCCGGCGAGCCGCTTGACGGCAAGCTGGGCGATGTATTTGATGCCACCATTGAATACGCCCATAACGAACACCCGGCCGAGCGGCGTTATATTTGCGGCTGGCTGCAAAGCGGCCTGGGCCTGCATGCACTGGCGGCAGAAATTGCCCGCCGCACTGTGTACGCAGCAGCGCAGGGCGACATGATTGCAATTGCCAATGCCGATGCAGACGATGCATTGCCTGCCGGTGCCCGCATCTACCCGGTGTATGAGCCGTTGCGCCAGGAGCTGATCGCCTACGCGTGCAATGAGGCAGCCCCGCATATCCATGCGCAGTGGCTGGGGGCCATATCGCAGTGGATTGTGCCGGCAAGCAACCGGGGTTTTCTGTGCTTTAAGGCCGAGCCGGTGAGCACGGCAGATTCGGCAAATACAGCAGACGGCCCGGTGATGTTGCCGCAAAGTGCCATTAATGCGCAGATCGACACCGCGCTGGCGGCAGATGTGCTCAGAACCTGGGTTTACCTGTGCACGCAGCCGCTTGGGCCTGAGCAGCGGCAACAAATGCCACTGCTGGCCCGCAGCCAGTACACGCTGCCGCAAGGGGCGGTTTACATGGCCTTGCAGCAACTGCACGCGGCGCACAGCCGGGGGCTTGCAGACGCAAAAGACCGCCAGGTGTTTGCCATCATGCGGTTGACCATGCACCCGCGCATGGAGCAGCACCCCGTGGTGCGCGAAAGAATTGACCATGCTATCAAGAACCCGTCATCACTGGCCGCACAGATGAGGCAGTTGTCGCATGTGCAGATCATGCGCATATTGCAGGAGCTGGATGCATGAAAAACAATACCGCCATGCCCATCAAAATGACGCTGGCCATTACAGGCGCTCTGTATGGACTGCTGCTGGGTGCAGCGGTATCTGCACAGCCTGCATCACAAACAGCGCCTCATGTTGAACCAGCAGCAAGTGCAGCGGCACATACACCAACACACACACCAGCACATGCGGTCACGCTGTACGGGCTGACGCTGGGCGAGGTGTTGCCGCAGTTGCCTGAATGTACAGACAGGATGCTGTGGTACAGCAAAGGCGATGGCCCGTGTATCGAGTATGCAGATGGGATGTATTCCACTATGGGACCGCACCTGAAATACGGTACAGCCGATGAGGTGGGAATATATTTTCCTGAACAGATGATGGTGGAAGGCTACCCAAAAGCAATAGCAGTTGGGTTGGATAAAGAAGACCGGATGGTGTATTTTGGATTTTACGTGCGAGGTTTGTATGATGAAATAACTGGACTTCCACCAGAGATGACTCATGAGCGTCAACAACAATATGTGGAAATGGTTAATCAATTTCTTGGAAAACCTGACATCTACGTCGTGAGGACTCGTGTTAAAGATGACCCCATAGATGACATGGCACTTGCCAGTCCACCAGGGGGGGTGTCTCAAGAAACTTGGTCTTCTGCGGAATATGGTGCAATCATGGCAGCGTGGCACAAAGACGGTTTTTGGGGACGGTACATTGGGAAATATGGGGAAAATTCAGCAGGATATCTGGAAATGGGTCTAAGAAGCATGTTTACAGACGGGAATTTACCTCGCTAATAACAGAATATAAAAGGTAAGGCAATGGGAAGCACTACAGAACAAATACAGGCTGAACTTCGACGGCAGGATAATGACAACCCGCTGATTACTGAGGAAAATGTGTTCTCGGTGATTGAAGACGCAATGGATGGAGAATGCCCGCGTGATGCCCACGGCTGTAGGGTACGTGAGCGCCGGAGGCTTGCAATGCTGTTGTGGCAAAGAGAAAAAACGAAACAGGAGAAACACATGCAAACCGGCTTGATCAGGAAAGTACCACAAATGGTCATCAGCACATTACTTGGTTTATTGTTGGGCGTGGCGGCATACGCCGATACGGCTACTGCTGTTGCTGAGCCCGTCACAACCCAATCGGCGACAGCAAGTGCACCGGCACATGCGGTCACGCTGTACGGGCTGACGCTGGGCGAGGTGGTGCCGCAGCTTCCCGAATGCCACCCCGATGTGGCGTTTGGAAGGATTGGCGATGACATCTGCATCACCTACGCAGAAGGGTTTTATTCAACAGTTGATCCACATTTGAAGTATGGTACGGCTGATGAGGTCGTGATATGGTTCCCAGATGCGATGCAGAGCAATAGGTATCCTCAGGCAGTTGTTATAGGTACGGACAAAGATGACCGGATGGTGTATTTCAGTTTTTATACGCAGAATCCTTATGATCAAACAACAGGGTTACCACCGGAAATGACTCAAGGAGATCAGGAGAAATATATCGCTATGGTAACTAAACAATTAGGTGCTGCAGATATTTTAATTATTAGAACTAGGAGCGAAGACAGATCAATTGAAGCGATGATGCGAGATAGGGCGCCAGAAGGGGTTCCATCAGCAATGTGGGATGTGGCAGCAGACCAGGCAATGATTGCAGTGTGGTTGAAAAAAGATGTGTGGGCCAAATATGTTGGTCGCCATGATGAAGTAAATAATGGGTTTCTTGAAATTGGCCTGAGAAGTATGTTTGCAGACGGACAGGTGCCGAACAAATAAAGGCATGATGGAGAAAAAGAAGAATGACAAACGGTGTAGAACAAACGTATGAAGCGCTGCGGCAGCAGCAGAATGACAACCCGCTTGTGACCGAGGAGAATGTGTTCTCGGTGATGGAAGACGCGATGGACGGCGAATGCCCGCGCGATGCCCACGGTTGCAAAGCGTGCGAGCGCCGGGGGCTGCCGATACTGCCATTGCGTCGGGGAACTACAGCAGCACAGTTAAGCTATGCGAATTGGGTTCATGAGCGCGAAATATTTGATCGACAACCGGGGGGTAATGCGGCGTCGCTGCTGCCGCTGCGCGAGGCGATAGAAAAAGCCGCGCTGCAACGGCGGGTGCTGCGGCAAGGTTACCTGTATGTGTACCTGCAACGGCGCGGGCAGCCAAACGCACAGAAAGTGGTGCAGGCGTACCAGGTGACGGAGCAAGGGCATTTCCGCAGCATCAACCCGTACAACATGCGGCGCGGGCGGCCGGCGCCGCTACCGGCCAAGTGCACGGCAGCGAATCATGATATTCCGGCGGCGTTCATCACAGTGGACGACGTGCGCTATGAGCGCGTGTGGCTGGCGTTTGCCAATGATTGCTGGCCGGCGAAGGTGATTAACGACTACAAGGCCGGCCAGCAGTTTGACGCGCGTTTTATGGCGCTGGATATTGACGCACTGAAACAGGGCAACAACCAGACCGCTTACGGAGGGATGTTGCGCGAGAATGATGTGTCATTTTTGAAGCAGGTGCTGGAATATACGATAGCCCAAGAAACTATAAGAATTTTCTCATTGTTCAAGGCGTATCCGAGAGGAGCATCGGATAAGCTAACTGCAACTCAAAGCTATGTCAACAGCACGATTGCGGCTTACCAGCGGGCCAAGCGGCCGGTGGCCGGTATTGCCGCGGTGGTGGTGCCCGACCCGGTGGGCGAGGTGCTGGAAACAAACTACCTGCGCAATGCGCTGATTCTGGACAGGAAGAAGTGGAACAGTTCGGAGCTGCGCTCGTACAAGTATGCGACTTCAGTGGAAATTGCCAAGATTCGTGAGGCGAAGATTCGGGATGAAACAAACCAGAAAACAAGCCAGTTTCTGGACCTGGTGGTGACTAACCGCAGAAGGGCCACAGCCGCACCAACCGATATTCCGCAGGCCGAGCGTGACTATGAGCGCGAGCATGGGCACTGGCGTGAAGCGTATCTGCCGCAGGTGCGCCAACGCTATCCAAACCATACGCAGTTGACGGCCAGCGAGATCAGGGATATTGACCAGCGTGCTGGTGAGTATTACGACATTGCGCAGCGGCGCGCGTTTAATAACAGCTACGCGGCGTGGAACAACCGGTTTATTGACACCATCAACAAGATCACACAGACGTATGTGAATGCGTTCAGGGCAGAGGATTTTCAACGGGTAGCGCAGTACGACTATACGGATGATGATGCCGCGGTGCCGGACAACCGGGTGTCTGCCACGAGTTTCATGCGGATGGTGGCGCGCTGCCTGGATGGCGGACCGTCGGACCTGGCGCAGTACGATACGGGTAAAAATGATTTGTCGCTGGGGCCGCTGGTGTACAAGCGCAGAGGGGCGACGCCTTCCATTTTGCTTTGGCAGGATTTGCTGGGTAGTTATGATTCGCTGTTTGCCAAAGCGCTGTTCCGGCGCACGCCGCAGATTGATGCGCTGCTTGAGGGTGGCATTGCGCAGGAGAAGGCCGCGCAGCAGGCGTATGAAACGCTGCTGGACAGCATGGGCAGCAGGCCATACAGCGCCAGTAACCAAGCGCAACTGGATGCGGCGGTGAAGGGATCGCTGCTGGATCAAGTGAAAGCGATGCATGGCGTTGTGGCCGGTATTGTGAAGGTGGGTGACGAGTATAAAAAGTGGCAGGACCAGCTTTCGCTACAGCGAATACGGCAGGCGTTGTCGGTGGCGGCCAACAGCGCGATGGCCGAGGTGGAAACGCTTAACGAAACCGAGGCGCGCCGGGTGGAGCTGGAGCGTGCACGCAGTGCCGCCCAGGGAAAAGCCACACAGGCTGATGTAGCCAAAGGCCATGCAACTGTGCAGTTGGCAGGGGCACAGGCGGTTCAGCGGGCGGCCGATGAGAAAGCGGCGGCAGCCAAGGAGGCGGCCCGGACACAGAGTGCCGATACGCAGAAGCTGCAAAGCGATGCAGAAAAATTGCAGACCGACGCTAACCGTATACGCGATACCGCCAATGCTGCTGCCGACGAGGCGCAGAAAGCACAGACCGCAGCTGACGAGGCAGCCAGGGCGCAGACGCGGGCGCAAGAACAGTTGCAGGAGGCGCAAAGGCAGCAGCGCGCAGCCGAGCAGGCGCTGGCGCGGGAGAGGGCGCGTGCAAATAATGCCGGTATTGGCTCTGACCCGATGCCGCCGCGCACCGGCAAGGCGAACAATATGTTGCGCTACAGTGTGCTGTTGTATGAGAACAAGGCGGTGACGCAGACGATGGTGATTACCAGTACCGATGATTTAAAGAAGGTGTATTCGCAACTGGAGGATTACCTGACGCGAATTCATGAGGGGCACGGCGGCAAGCTGCCGGTGAAGGGGCGCACGTGGTGGCGGCTGACGAGCAGCACGCGGATCAAGTGGCGGTTTTTTACCGAGGTGTCGATTCCGGCGCGGTATTTTCCTTCCAACGTAGAGTCGCTTGCGCCGCAGGCGCGGGCCGCTGCGGTGCAGCGGGCCATTGCGGCTTATAAGGCCGATGCCGGGCATAATGAGTTTGCCGGCAGCAGCAGCCTGACGCGAGGAAACGCGGATGCGCAGGCTGCAAACAGGCACCGCCGAACGGTGTTTAAGATGCTGGCGCCGATTGCCTACGGGCAGCAGGGCGATGTAGCGGTCGGTGTTGCGGATGGTGCTGGCGCACAAGGCAGCGGCAGTGTGCAGGAGCTTGAACGTGCGGCGGCGCAGGCGCGGGAAAATGCCCGCACGGCTAATGCCGAACTGGAGCAGGCCAAAGTGAGTGCGCAGCAGGCACGCCAGGACGCTGCAGCTAAAGCGGAGCAGGCACGTGTGTTGAACGGGCAGGCTGGGACCAGCGAGGCGCAAAAAACCAGTGCGGTGAAGGCCGCGCAGGACAGTGCAGAGAAGCTGGCGGCACGGGAAGCGGAACTGGCTGTTGCCAACGGCAAGGCGCAGGCGGCCAGCGATGCGGTGACTGCTGCACAGGCTGACCTGGATGCTAAAACACGGGCGGCCAATGGCGCAGGAGCACAACAGCGCCGGGCAGACGCCGATGTGGCGCTGGAGCGGCGCAGGGGCGCGGTGGGGCAGGCGGGGGATACGATTAATTCGGCCAAGCTGGGGGCGGCACTGGATATTGTGTCGATTATTCTGCTGTGGCAGTCGCTCAATAATGCGTGCAAGGCGATTGATAACAGTTCCGGCGAGATGCGGGATGCGGCATATTTTGAGTTTTTCAGTGCGTCGGTGGGGATTGCGTCGAGCGCGATGACGCTGACCGGTGGCACGATTGAAGGGGTGCTGGCGTACCGGCAGCCGCTGACGCTGGGTACGGGTACGGCTGCGTATACGCTGGCAAGGAACCTGACGCGCAATGGCGTGATTCTGGGCGCGGTGACGAATATGCTGGATGCGTCGGCATCGGCGGTGAAGGCTTCTAACGCGGCAAAGATGGGCGATAACCCGCAGGTGGCGCAGTACTATAACCTGGCGGCGGCGTGTTCGGTGACGGCGGCAGTAGGGTCGGTGCTGCTGCTGGCCGGAACGCTGGGGGTTGCGGTGCCGGTGATTGGCGGGGTGGTGGCGCTGGTGGCGGGCACGGCAGCGGCTATATTTGTGATGGTGGCCGAGAGCAAGCGAACCAAGCCGCTGGAGGGCTGGATGAAGCGCTGCGTGTTTGGCAAAGGCACGCCGCCGCAAAGGACGGTGGCCGGGTTTGCCTACAAGTGGAACCGGTATGAGCATATGAACAGTGCATTTCAGGCGCTGAAGGCGGCCTGGATGGGGCTGTGGCCGCAGCTTGCTGTGACCGGCGGGACCATCAGCCTGCATGAAAAATACCGGGATGATTGGGTGGGAACGATAACGCCTGTGATGCATCACCATACGATCAGGGGGGTGGAGGTGGAGTGCAAGGTGGATTTGCCGTCTTACAGCAAGGAGAAGGCGGCACTGTCTTATTATCTGGAGGTTTACCTGACGGGGCGGGGCGCAAATGGGCAGACGAACCGGGCCGCGATTGTGGCGGCGGCTTCGCACCCGTATGATCTGTTTTCAGGGCCTGCGCCTACACGCAATGAGCGTCTGGCGGCACTGGATGTGCGCCACAATAACCTGACGGTGGAGAGCCTGCCTGCGCCCAGCGGAAGGCCGCATACGACGACGGCTTCTCCAAATGAGATTACGTCTAACCCGATGCTGGGCGTGTGGCATAAGCAGCTGGAGTGGGCGCACGAAGGTAACCGCAATATACCGCGCAGAAGTGTTTATGATGTGTTTGGCACGACGCCGAGTTCGCTGGAGGGGATTCACACCCATGTGGTGCTGGATACGGATGCGGAGGATATCCGCTTTGTGAATGTGAGGCTGCGTTACTGGCCTGACCGTAACGACCCTGAGGAGTTTGCTGAAATTGATTTGCCGGAGGTGTGCAGCGTTTAGTGCGGGGCGTAGTCATAGATGTAGATGTTGGCGGGGGATACGGTCGGTGTGCCCTGGTTTTTGTGTGTTTTTCTGATATGAATTTGGCTGGTTGATTATGACAAAGTATTCAAGAGTGGCAGAAGTGGTGTTTGCGCTGGCGGGCGTGTGTTTGTTTTTGCTGTGTGCTTATGACGCATTTAACCAGGGTACGGTTTTGCATGGTGCGGGGGCAATGGTGAGTGTGGCGGGGATTGTGTGTGTGGTGGTGTCGGTGGTGCTGCAGTTGATCAGGCGTTCCAAGCAGCGGTAAATGGCTTTCAATGATTTGGGGTTTGGGGAGCAACTGTTTTCAGCTAAAAGCCATAAGGCGTTGCCATGTTTTGCCAGACACGCTTGTATCTGCCTATATGCTTTTGTTGCCAAGTGTTTGATCTTAGATGTTTTGCGCCGGGCTTTCGGGTGGAGGTCTGAGGAAGTGGCCAGATAGAATTGCATGTGCATAACCACTTGGGAGAAATGAGGGAAGAGCGTGACTGCTGAGGTAAGGGATATTGTTGCTGGATTTGTGTCAATGCTTTTCATTCTTCCAATCATCATTGCAATTGAATGGGACGCTGAATCGGTTGTTCTCTGGTTTTTGGCTTTGGTGTTTTTGCTATTAACTTTTGGGCTTATGTCCTATCTGACGTTTTATGTATTTGGTGTTCAAGATGGTTTATATTCAGGAAATGGACCTCGTTCTTTTGGTATGCGCTGGACAATTCTGTTAGGCGTAATCATTGGAGCAGGGGTAGGTAACTATATACTTAAACCGATGATTTACTATTTAGTAAAGAGGTTAAGAAATAGAGTAAATGATTGAATTTGTCTTGTGCCTGATGCGTAGGCATATCAGGCGATAATTTCAGGTGACATGGGATATGCGCACAGACGGTTACTTCTCGGTATGCTGAATTGATTTTGATATACCATTAGAGTGAGAATGTAATTGATAAGGGGCTTATTTTGGAAATCTTTATTGCTGTTTTTGTCGGTATATTCTTATTTTTCCTTTTTATTCACTTTATACCAAAACCGGATATTCCAACGGTTACAGCCAGAAATCTTACAGGAGAAGAGTTTTTTCGAGAATTGCTTGAAAAATATGGTGTTCCTGAGTCTTTTTTAAACGATGCTTTTATTACATCTATTGTTAACAGTAGCTTAAAAGTATCACCTGTGAATGCGGTGATAAGCAAAAAGAGTGAAGAGGGTGCATATATTGATGCGCTAGATTTAAGTGTGCGTGCTATTGCTGAAATTTATGAAAAATACACAGGCGTTTCTTTGGATTCTCAAAATATGCTGGTGTTTAATGCGATGGCGAGTAAGATGCAAAAGTTTGGTTTGCTAACAAAAGAGGATGTTAAAAGATTACGCGAATGACATCTGTGCATCAATCCACCTTCCTTCTTTTTTATATGGGGTGCTGTGTGTAACGCCATGAAGCCGATAAGGGGAGCTTTGAAATGCTGATTGTGATGATCAGGATTGTCGGTATAGCAATGGCTGTTATTGTTGTGCTTTGCGCCGTTAATATCGTTATGAGGAATCGCCTGCTGGGGCCTTATTCGAAAATAGTGTCCCTGTTTGGTTTAGGCTGTCTGGTGGTTTTTATTGTTTTGCAGGTGATTGGAGCGCTCGCAGGCAGGTAAGGAGGCCGGTTGCTGCAACCGGTTGCTCGGCCGGGGGTGTATTTTCTGATGCGCTTCTGATGCGCAACCCGCTTCGGCCATTGCCTATGCCCCGTGTATGAAGCAGGTTTGCTGGGCCAATGTTTTCCGCACGGACTGCAGAGTTGTTTATTCCTTGTCCGTTCCAATTGTGACGCTGTCCCAAAGGTGCTCTGGTTCACCCGAAAATGTGCGGTATATGGTGCCTGCGGAGTGTGCGCTAGATATTGAGAATGCGTTCCAGTCGACGTATCAGATCGTCACGCGCGCCTTGAGCGACGGTGGTGTTGGCAAGGTCGGCACGGACGGTGTCGATCAGTTCGGTGCCGTAGCGATTGGGTACACCGCCGCGAGTGTTATGGACGGCATGCGTATGTCCGGCAGCGCCATTGATATGGTTCAGGTTATAAAACTGTCTGACTGTTGCACGGGCTTGGTTGTAGTCATCTGCTGAAATTGGCATGACAGGCTCCTGTGTTTTGGGGTGTCTACAGGGTCATTATGGGTGAGGGCAGAGGTTTTTCTGTGGTAAGACCAGCACGGAAGTCGGGTACACAGCCCAGGGTATACAGGGTGCCTGCATTGGCGGTGTGTGCCAGACCAGGCGGAGGAGATTACGGTGCTGCGACGGGGTAGGCAGTTGTGATGGTTTCGGTGAAAGACGCAGGCTTCAGGCGGTGATTCGGGTTGGTACCATCAGGGCGTGATGTTATTATGGTGATTACCTTGAGTGACATAGATTTGAAGCAGGGGATATGTATGCTGAACAAGTTGTGGCGATGGTTGAAGGGCCGCCCGCAGGCCGGGCGGCAGGGTGCCTGGGTGTGTGAAGGGGAGGCGCCGCAGTGGGTTGAGCTGGAGAAGGAAGATGATGGGAATGAGGGAAATGAAGGCGATGAAAAAAATAAAAAGACACGGCTGTATTTGCCGGAGCTGATTCGCTTGCACGATGGTGTAGCGCTGCCGGACTGGCAGCGGGTGTATGACTGGATTGAGCAGGAGGTGCCGGCGGCGCAGCAGGCTGAAGCCTGGCTGGCGTGTGAGCGCGGCTGGCTGCTGCATTTGCGTGATGCGCTGGGTGCCGGGTATGTTCTGATGGAGAGTGCGCAGACGTTTGTGCTTTCTTCTTTGGAGCAGCGGCGGGCGGTGGCGGCGATGGCGTTTATTGACCGCACCCGAAGGCGCATCATGCACACGCTGCAGGGGGTGGCCGATGATCAGGGCTGGGGCAAGGATATTTTGGTAGTGTGTGACGATGTGGATGCGTATTTTTCGTATATTGCTGCCTATTATCCGGATGAGCAGGCGGAGATTGCCCGCAGCAGCGGGATGTATCTGAATGCGGGTTGCGGGCATTTTGTGACGATGGATGCCGATTTGCTGCTGATGGAGCCGGTGATTGTGCATGAGCTGACGCACAGTTATGTGTCGCATCTGCCGCTGCCGTTATGGTTGAATGAGGGGATTGCGGTGAATGTGGAGCAGTCTCTGGCCGGGCGTGTGCCTGCTGAGCTGGACGCCTGGCAGATGCTGGCAAACCAACAGGCTTACTGGACGGCGCAGACGATTCAGGCGTTCTGGTCAGGCGATGCATTTCAAAAGCAGGCAACGATGTCGCAGGCGTACGACCTGGCGGCAACGCTGGTCAAGCAGTTGTCGCAAGACTGGCCGGTGTTTGCCCGGCTGGCGCTGGCGGCACAGTGGCAGGATGCTGGCGCACAGGCGGTGCAGCAGTGCCTAGGGATGAGCCTGGGAAAATACGTTTGCGTGCTGCTGGGCAAGGCGTATCACGCAGACTGGGAGCCGGCGAGCGAACTGGCTGTCGCCTAAGGGTTGGGGGCAGGGTGGCGGCAGTAGCGGTTGCGGGTTGTTATGTGGGGGTGGTATCTGAACGAATTTGTGGCGATATGTATTTGAATATGGTGTTTGAATGATACGGTGTGATAAGCGCGTATATGAATGTGTTTAGTTTTGAAAGGCCTGAAGATGAGAAGATTGCTTGTCATGGGAATGGTGGCTGCATTGGCTGTTTTTTCGGTGTTTTATTTCATGAACAGGGAGCAGCAGCAACAGGCACTGGAGCAGGCGGCATTGAATCGGGCGACGAGTGACAATGGCTTTGTGGAGCTGTCAACCAAGGTGGTCGGGGAAGGCATTGTGATTATGGCGCCGATGAATTGTACGTCGCAGCAAGCGCGTGCTGCGGATGATCTGGCTGCGGCGTTGCGGGCAGAGGGGATTGCGTTCAGAAGGACGAATTCTTTGAGTCTTTCGCTGGAGGCGACGGAAGAGAACCGGCGTTTGTTGCTCAGGCTTGATCAGGTGATGGATCAGCCGCCGCCGATGGTGTTTGTGCATGGCCGGGCGAAGTCGAACCCGAGTTTTGAAGAGGTGGTTGCGGAGTTTCGCGGGCGGTAGCCATGGTATGAAGGTGGCCTGTTGTATCTGTGGCGGATGCCGTGCCGGTGTGGTGGCGTGTGTGTAACCAGTGATTAGCTGTATGCGCATGCGCCTGATCAACTGGAAAAGTTTGCCGATGCAATGGCTGCCATGTCGGTGCTGTTTGCTCCTGAGCAGGGAAAATGCAGGAGGAGCGCTCAGAGCCGGCAGTGTTTAATTCTGGATTCAGCCAGTAAAAGCGAGGCGGCAATTGTGGGAAGCATAAAAAAGTCTGAGTCGCAGCTCTTGTCCAAAGGGGCATCTGGTGTAGTGCGCTTTGTTCTCGAATGTTCCCAAAGCAAAATCATGAACCCGGTGGTTGGATGCGAAGTCAGTGTGTGCTGCCGGTTTTGTCGCTGGTGGCAGGGGCAGGTTGTGGGGGGTGGTTTTGTTCCCACTCGAGCCAGTCTTCTCCGAACAGTTCGACCGGGTGTTGTGTTCTTTCTGAGCCGTTGCCGCAGCGCAACGATGTGGCCGGGCAATACTGGTCACAACCCCAGCAGTTGCGCTCGGGGTGTTTGGGGTGGACCGGAAATTTTTTGCTCATAAGCGTATTTTATACCTTTGCCGGCTGTTGCCAGATGCCGGGCTGGAGTATATATGGCGGCAGTATGGGCGGACTCAATGTGGAGGAGTAGTGCCGTGTTCAGCGGTGTTTACCGGTAGTAGTCTGCGCTGACGGTTTTGGGGTCTGGCCGGATGCTGATTTTACCGTTGACGTCAACCACCGGCAGGTAGTAGCTGCGGGTGTTCAGGCCGGCAGCACGCATGTTGGTGTGCAGGATGTCTGCTGTACCGGCGTTGTCGACCGAGTAAAAGCTAAAGGGGGTGCCCTGGGTTTGCAGGTATTGCATCATCTGGCGGGTATAGCCGCAACTTGTGCGGCCATATACATGGATATAAGGTGCGCCGGTGTAAACGGGCGGCTTTTCTGTGTATTTCTGGTAGGCAAGATAGCCACAGATTGCTATCACTGCGATGATGATGAGTTTTTTCATTTGAATTGTTGTAATCGTTATTTTGGAGGAAGCAAATAGCGTCAGGTGTTTTTGGACCTGCGGATCTGCCGTGGCGGTGTTTGCCCTAATAGTTTCATGATAACGGTTATTGCATGCGGCGTCTATGTTGCTGTGCGATGAGGCAAAAGGCGGGTGGATGGAAATCTGGATAGACCAGATTTGAAGTCGTGTATATGGGCATGCGCTATGAAGAAGGTCTTTTTTCTTTAATATGGGGCACAAACGACTGACAAGTAGGCACTGCACCATGGATAGTTTATGGTTTGAGAGTACTTTACAGGAGGGGTCTGCCATGCAGTGTGGACCATTATCGGAAGCGTGTGATCTCCTCGGCAAGCTGGATTTGAAGAAGAATGGCTTGTGGGGATGGACTATTTACAGGCTGGGACAACCTTATCGGCGCAGTGCACAGCTTTATCTGAGTATGGAGCGGGCAGATGAGGCGCTGGTGCTGGCGATGAATGAGCTTCGCAGCAGTTAAAAGCGGTATCACAAGTAGGTGTGCGTCGGGGCTTGAATGCCGGGCCGGTATGGATGTGTCTGAGTCTGTCTGATGGTATGGATGCCGTTGTTTGCGTATGAATAATGTACAAGCCACCCGCAGGTGGCTTTTTGTTTTGTATGAATGTCGCCCCGGTAATATGCCCGATGGGGTTGGGTTATGGCGTTAGGGGGGGCTCTGGGCAGGTGTTTTGCAATGCTGTCTGCTGCAGCTGGTAGGCCAGTGAGATAGATTGTGCCAATACAGGATGCCCGTGAATGGATTGCCGCAGTGTTTCAGCCAGGGCACCGACAAGCTGTACAAACTGGTTGATGTCGGTGTACTGTTCATGGACGGCTGCCAGGTCGCGGATGGCCTGTGCCTGGTATAACCACAGGTCTGACTGGCGGATGATCTGATAAAGCGCATCGGCAGCTTGTTGCATCAGTTCAGGTGATGTGCTTGCAGGTTGGCGCAGCGGGCCACCTGTCTGTTGTGTGCTGTGTGAATTGTCAGCGGTTGTTGTTTTGTTCACGGTGTATCCTTGTTTTGAGTTAGCACAATGTCGGGAATACATGCAACACATATCTTTTCCGGCGGGTATTGAGCGTAACAAGCACAGAAAATACGTTCAAACTGCACCCATACGGTGTATTGTTTCTGGTGTTGGCATGGCCCCTGAGGAGTAACTTTAATGACTGATGGAGAAGTTTATGTGAACTCCATAAGAAGTCTTTTTTGTTGATACTGCGGGTATCTGGTTCATGTATCGCTGTGCAGATTGCATAGGGGTGGTATAAAGGTGGGTTAACAAAGGAGAGCGCGGCGATGTGTTTTCGCCTTTAGTGGGTTATTGGCCTTTGGCTGATGTGGTTGATGTTATTCTTGCGTTAAAAAGGAGATATACAGATGGATACATCCACTTTGGGAATGGTTCTTGGCGTAGGCGCTGTGGCTTTGTTTTTTTTCATCAAGGATATGAAAAAGGTGAAGGCGAAGAAAGCCCAGCAGGATCAGGCAAAACCCGCTGACCAGCAGGCGCCATCATCTCAAACGGCAGATAAGGATTAGGGATCGCAGGGGGCGGTTTTTTCATGGCATGCTGCGGGCGCCGTGTGCACAGTGTGTGCACGGTGTATGACGCTATGTACGGTGTATGACGTACGGTATGGCGGCGTGCCTGAAACCGCATGCGAAACGGCAACGACGCACCTGACGGTCGGTAAAAAATTGCTTAATTGAATACGGCCTGCAGATCAAGGGTGGAGCGGTTGTCGATGGCTTCAAAGTGGTTGGCAAGCCATTCCTGTGTGCGTGTGCGGCCCTGCTCGAACAGCATTTCCACCAGGCTGCGGCTGGGTACCAGTTTGGTTTCAAGCGCCAGCGTGGGCAGCAGGTCTTCGGCGTTGATGAGGTGGAAGTGCAGTTTTTTGACGCGCCGTTCTATGCGTCCGCTGGGGAAGAAGGTGAAGGCGGATTGTTCCCGCAGCAGGGTGAGCATTTGCATTTCGCGCAGGAATGCGGCGTTGAACGCCAGGTCCAGTGAGCGGGTGCGGATGTCTTCGGCGCTTTTGGGTGTTTTGAGGTGTTGCAGCGGGTTGAGCAGCACCAGCAGGATGTCGCGTTCCGGGCAGTTGGTGTACAGCGGAAATACCGCCGGGTTGGCGCTGTAGCCGCCATCCCAATAGAACTCGCCATCGATTTCTACCGCGCGGTGGATGGTGGGCAGGCAGGCGGATGCGAGCAGCGCCTGTGCGCTGAGTTCGTGGTTTTCAAACAGCCGCAGTTTGCCGGTATTGGCGTTGGTGGCTGCAACAAACAGTTGCAGCGGGCAGGCGCGGCGCAGGTGCTCAAAGTCGATCTGGTCTTGCAGGATGTCTCGCAGCGGGTCGGCCGCCATGGGGTTGATCTGCTGTGGCGACATGAAGCGGCTCCATTGCAGCAGCATGTGCGAGCTGGAGTAACCAAATGGCAGTGTGGCCAGCGCGGCCTGCTGTATGATGGCCTGCCAGAAACGTGTCAGGGCCTGACGGGCGCCGTCGTTGCCGTCACTGAGCAGGCCATGAGCCAGTACCACGGCGTTCATGGCGCCGGCACTGGTGCCGCTGATGCCGCTGAATCCCAGCCGGCCGTCTTCCAGCAATGCATCGAGCACGCCCCAGGTGAATGCGCCGTGTGCGCCGCCACCCTGAAGGGCCAGGTTGATTGTTTTGCGGGGGCTGTTGGCTGGTGGCATAGGTGGTTGGCGGCAGTGTCTGTGTTTTAGCCCAGGGCCTTGCCGCATTCAGGGCAGAGCGTTTTGCTGCATGTTTTGCAGATGCTGGCGCTAGGGTGGGAGCAGAGCTGGTTAAATGGCATGGCGGGCTGTCAATGGGTGGAGAAATTGGTGAAAATAATGCATATGATTATAAATGTGATTACAGGTGTTTCTGCGGGCCATTGTGTTTAATTGTTCCGGATTTGGCTGTTGAGTGCGCGTTAGCACGCACTGGTTTTTAACCATGGGCGCAGTTTGGTTGGTGCGGATGCATTATGGTATGTAACAGATGCAGTGATGTGAACAGAAAGGATCAGGATGTATATTGCAATGAACCGGTTTAAAGTGAAGCGCGGCGATGAGCAGACGTTTGTTGAGATCTGGCGTGCGCGGGATAGTCACCTCAAAGAGGTGCCGGGGTTTGTCGACTTTCATTTGCTGCGCGGTCCGCAGACCGATACGTACACGTTGTTTGCTTCGCATACGGTGTGGGCGTCGCAGCAGGCGTTTGTCGACTGGACGCATTCGCAGGCGTTCCGGCAGGCCCATGCCAATGCAGGGAAAACGCCACGCGATATTTACCTGGGGCCACCGCAACTGGAGTGTTTTGAGGCGGTGCTGTAGTTTCGGGGTTGGATGTTGCGGCAAATTGCCGCAAGTCTTAGGTAGCGTGTGCTGTTGGTTGCCGGCTATTGGCTTGTCCTGGCGTTGCGGCATGGGACAAGCTGAAATGCCCCGGAGGCCTTAAATGCCCCAATGCCAGCAAGGGGATGCATAAGGTTTCATCATAGACCCATGCGCGCGCAATTTCAATCTATACAGGGGTATTGCAGCGCTCTGGCAGAGGCAACAGGGATATTGCCCATGTTTTGAAAATGGGAATGAGGGAACAGATGGCGGGTTTTGTGTATGCCGGGTGCAAGGATCTGTTGTATTTTCCCATTGGCTGGCACTTTAAAGTTGTGATTTAACGCAACCCTGTGCCAGATTAAGTAAGAAAAATGCGAAAACCGGTAATATTACCGCTTATTGCTATTTTTAAACGCCTTGCTTGGCCCATAATAATGAAACAGAACAGGTGTTTTTATAACGACAATATGTAAAGAGAGAGTGCCAGAAAACCCAAAACGGTGCCTAGGTTTATATGCCAGTGGTTTTCTGGTTTGATGGTCAAGGGCGGGCAAAAACCTTGACCATTTTCTTTTCCTGTTCGGTTTTGTTTCAAGAGGGACGCATTCTTGATGCGATCCTGTCCCCAATGCAAGCGGGTCGTCCAGGCTGGCCACTAACTATATAGCGCTATATAGATTCATGTCCCCGTTGCGGCGCGTATTGATATTATCCGGATGGCAAAAAACGCTGGTGGTAAACGTTGGTGGCTTTTGACTGCTGCCATTGTTGTATTTGCGCTGTTGTTTTGTTTCTTTTCCTTCTTTTTCTCCTGACTCACATGCATGTGAAAGCTGTCATCGACCTGAAGTTGCCGTGCCGGGCTGGTACCGGTTTGTCTGGAATTGGGGTTTTCTGCCTGCTGGCATTTATACTGGATGCATTTTTGTACGATTAGGGGATGTCATGAGACTGGTAACGCTGTTTTTATGTGGGGTGCTGGCATTGCTCGCAGGGTGTGATGAGCGCCGTGAAGATTCGGCGGCCGCGTCCAGTGCGATGAGAGAGCGTGCGCAGAGCGCGTTTATGGCCGGTTGCCTTGAGTACGGGGCATATATGGAGCCGGTATGCCAGTGCGGCTTTCAAAAGCTGGAGGAAGCCTATACGCTGCCGGAATTAAGCCGGGTTTTTGCGTTGCCAGCCTCATCGCCTGAGACCCGGAAAATGGAGCAGGATGCGTTGCGCGTGGGTTACGAGTGCGGGCTGACCTATCCTGAGGTCGCGTTAAAGGGGTTTGAGGATAATTTCATGCGCGAGTGTGTGCAGTATGGCGCGGATTTGAAGCCGGTTTGCCAGTGTACGCTGGACCGTATTACGGCGCATTACGATGCGAAGGCGCTGTTGGATGTGAATTACCTGATGGAAACGACTGGCGAAGATGCGCGCGAAGCACAGGCGTTTATGGACTTTACGGAACAGGCGGCAGAGAGTTGTGCCAGTCGTCTGATGCGCTAGCGTACTGTCTGAAGTGCTGCCTGGATGGGCCGGGCGGTTGGGCCCGGGCAGCAATCTCAGCATAACTCAGCAGCATACTACCGCCTACTGTAGCCCTGGCAGCGAGCCAGGGCCTTGCCGGTGCCATCCAGATGCAGAGTCTTATTCGGTAGCGGCCGCAGGCAGGGCCGGTTCTGTGCCGGGGGTTGCCGGTGTTGCTTCTGGCACTGTATTTGGTGCCGCATTTGTCGCGGGTGCCGCAGGTGCGTTCTGCACGGCTTCAGCCGCAGGCGGTGTTGGTGTGGCCGGGGTTTTGGCCGCCGCACGATACCACAGCCAGCCTCCCATGGCAGCAGCACCAATGATGAGCGCCACGATGAATGCTGTGAGCGGTTTGTTGCGTGACGGTTTGGTGGGGTCGCTGTAGCTGCGGGTGGCGTTGTCGGGCAGCTCGGCTTTGCGTGTGAGCTGGGAGCCCAGGAAGTAGTTGATGCTGACACGGCCGTTGACGGCCCAACCGGATGCTTCGAGCAGCGGACCCAGCGTGCGCTGGCGCAGTTTGAACCAGGCTATGATGACTGAAGGCCCGGAGACCAGTAAAAAGATGCCCAGAAAGACCAGCGGGAACTGCCACCACTGCAGTGAAAACAGGGCGCGTGCCAGCGTGGCCAGTGCGGTGCCGATGGCACCCAGTGCCAGCCCGATGGCGGCAAAGATGCCGACGTTTTTGGCAATGTCGAATTTGGGGGCGGCGGTTGTAGCTGCCGTGCCGGTGGTGGCTGCGGCCGGGGTGCTGGTGGCCAGTGTCTGGAGTTTTTGGGTGCCGTTGGCGGCAATCGCGTCGTCTTTGCTGCTGGCCCATTTGTTGATCTGGGTGGAGACCATGCGCCCGAAGCGTTTGTAGGGCGACCAGATGGCCTCTTTCAGGCTGATGGGTTTGGCGATGATTTTGATGACGGTGGCATCCCAGTCGTTGCCCTGGTTGTCAATGAAGACGCCGTTGCGGCTTTCCAGCAGCAGGTCGGAGTTGCCAGCGGTCATGGCGGCGGCAATCAGGCGTTTTTCCTGTTTTTCACCATCGGCGGTTTGTGTGGTGCGGGTGCATTCGCAGTACAGCAGATACAGCTCGGTGTAGGCGGCCAGTGTGGCGTGTTTGGCTGCATCGGCCACAGGCACGCACAGGCGGCAGCTGCGACCGTCGATGAACAGGATGCCGGCCTGGAATGCGGCGGTGCAGTCCATGTCGTAAAAGTCGTGGAAGTTGGTGTAGTTGCGCAGCAGGTGGTACAGGTGTTTGTAGTACAGCACCAGGCGTTCCACGTCGGCAATGTCGGCGGCGGCGGCCGGGGTGGTGCTGTCTTTTTCGGTCAGTTCGATGAAGCGTTCGGCCACGCCGCTGCTGAGCAGCTCGCTGATTTTGTCGGCCCCCAGCTTGTCGATGGTGGATGTGGGCGGGGTGGTGACTTTGGCGCTGACCAGCGCCGGTTTGAGCGCAACGGCCTGCGAATAGGGTGCCAGCGTTTTCTGTATGTTGCGCCATTCGTCAAAGGTCAGGCTTGCGGGCTGTGCCAGCAGGGGGGCGATGAGTTCGGCAAAGCGCTGTACCCGGTCGCGCCATACCGGGTTAATGCCCGAGTGCAGGTCCAGCGGCTGCTGCGGCTGGATTTTGGAGAGCGGCAATTCAGACAGGGCTTCGGATTCGAGCAGGCCGTTTTGTACCGGCACCAGGAATTTTTCGTCAACATTGAGCACGGCCTGCGCCTGTGGTGCGTAGCCGGCGAGTTCGGTGCGCAAAAAGTAGTCGTTGATTTTGTCTGAGAGTTCGCTCAGCAGGTCCCATGCTTCGGGTGTGTTGGCGCCCAGCGGGGTGGTTGCGCCGTCCAGCGTTTTGCGCCAGTGCTGCCAGTTTTGCAGGCTTTGGGTGAATGCATTGGCGATGTCGCTGTTAATGCCAATCTGGCCGCCGGCGTCTTCCACGCCACCGATGATGTCCAGCGCATTCTGGATAAAGTCGCAGATATCGGCTTGCAGCGCTGGCAGTGGCGGCAGGATGCCGTCGCCGTTGAAGACGTTTTCGCCAGCGTGTGCGGCCGAGCGGGCCACATCCTGCTGGGTGAGGCTTTGCGCATCGGGTTTGCCGAGGTTGTTCAAAATGGCATGTGCCGTGGCCAGCAGGCGCTGGCCTTCGTCGGTATCGGCCTTGATGCTGGCCAGCGGCAGTTCCTGCGGATCATGAATGATTTCCCCCGGGTCGTTGAGCCGCTGACACAACCATTTGACGGCCTGCACCACTTCAGGAATGCGGATGCGCTCGTCCTTGTCGCTATCAAGCAATTGCAGCGTGCGTGTATCAAACTCCATGCCCGAAGTCGGGCAGCTCAGCGCGACCCAGAGTTTGGGGTCAAGCTGGTCAAGGTAGCTGATGTCGTCTGCGCTGGCCAGGACTACCTGGTCAAGTCCGCCGATGCGTTGAAATGTCCACGGATAGGATGTGTTGGGTGTGTTCATAAGGAATCGGGTCTGTGTGTGTCGTGATTGTCGTTGTGATAAGCGGTTCGTCTGCACCAGCCCCAACCGGGCGGCAGGTGTGCGCAACAGGACGTGTACGGTGTCGGCAGTATCAAGGTCCACGGCTATTTTGTGCCCATCTGTACAGCGAAGTCAAATCAGGGCAGGCATTTTGCCATCGGTGCTTATTTTATCGTTGCCGGCAGCAGGCCGTGGTTGGCAAAGGCCGCAAGGCAGTGATGGGTATCCGGGAAAGGCTGGCACGCTCTCCCATGCGTTGATTTTTAAAGCCGGGTCTTTTGAGAAAGTACGCTGAAGACAGCACAGCGTAGAGTTGATGCATTTTTGATAAAAGGGCTTCATCACTGATATAAAGCGATGAAGCCCTTGATTGCGATTAACTAAGCATGAAAGTAAATGTTTATTCGCATTCCTCGCCGGTATAGGTCATATGTGAAGCAGAGCCAATCTCAGAGAATATTTCGATATTACCTTCATCGGTGACTTCACATTTAGGCATTGTTGGTACGTTAATGACGCAACCGCCTGCACAAAAACGTCCTGATGAATCCACACCAAAGTCTTTGCCGTCTATAGATCCAGTGATGGTACCGGCTGGTGGACATCGAGGTTCTGGTTCTGTGACTTCTCTAAATTCATAACAGCCAAATCTTTCCTGATCAATCTGACCACCTTCTTTGCAGTAGGTAGTTTTAGTGAACCAGATTTCCTCCTTCCCATAGTTGTAAGATGTCTTGCAGGCGATACTTGTTTCGCCGGCCCAATTCCAGGGGCCTATATATTGTGTATGCGAAACCCAATTGATGTTTTCGCAAAAGGAGTCACCATTGTGGGTTTCGATACCTGTACTGGTAAAAATACCCGAAACTCTGGTCCATTGTGGTCCGGCAGACGCTGAAACCGACAGACACAGGCCAAGTGTGGCAAGAGCCAGCACAGTGCCTTTTTTGATGACATTGATCATTTTCATATTTCCCTCTCTTTTTTAATAATGAGGCTGTATGATCGCCCGGATAAGGCCGGCTAAGTGAACGATTGAAGGCTGGGAAACTGTGTATAGGTGGGGCTGAGGAGGCAGATGCATTGATGCTTGGGAAAGCGTTTGGCGAGGTGTATGAAAGGATGCCAAGGCAGAACTTGCGATGTTTTTGCTAGGGTTGAGGGCGTTGGCGATGGAGAAAGTTTTTATTGCCAGACTTACCGTAAACCCGAATCGAGAGAAGGCATGCGCTATATGCTGGCAGCGCATAAAAAAAACCGTGCGGTCAGGCACGGCGAAGTCGCTGTTGGAAGCGGTTCCCATGGTAGAGAGTGCCATTCCGGCTCACAATCAGGTGAAACCCTAGCGCTGTTTTTGTTATAAAAATCATTGACTTATAGAAGATGATCGGGTGCTGCCTGCGATTGTCTGGGATGCCGGTAATGGCTTTGTAGGCGCTTGTGGAGTGGGTGGTTTGTCGCTGGTGCGAGGGGAAATGGATGCTGCTTTTGTTGTGCGTGGTGAGTGATGTCAGCGGGTGTTGTTGGTGGAGTAATGGGCGCATCATCGCACCTGTGCATGTGGTTTTGTCAGTCCGCCCAGCGGAACTCGGTCGGGCTTATACAATACGTGGCTTTTGAACGGACGGAATCAGTCATGCAGATATCACAACAAATCAAATCCGCATTCACGTTGAAATTTTCTTTGGCAGCCATGCTGCTGGGTACCGCGCTGTGGTGTGCTGCGCCTGCGCAGGCCAGGCCTGCCAATCTGACGGGTTGCGATGCCAAGCGTGTTGCGCTGGAGCAGGAGCTGGCCTATGCACGGCAGTATGGCAATACCCACCGCATTCAGGGGCTGGAGCGGGCATTGAGCAATGTGAATACTTACTGTACCGATGAAAGCCTGAAGGCTGAACTGGAGCGGGATGTTGCACAAAAGGAGCTGGAAGTGCAGGAGCGCGAGGCTGATTTGCGTGAGGCCATTGCCAAAGGTGACCCGGATAAGATTGCCCGCCGCGAAGAGAAGCTGGCTGAAGCACGCTATGAACTGGCTGAAGCGAAACGGCGGCTGGCGGAGCTGAGTGCCTCTGCTGCACAATAAAGTGCAGTGAGCATAGCGGGGAATTGCATTGCAATAAATATCACAGATGGTCGTGCGCAGGGTCTGCGGATAAGGACGCGCACAGCGTATAAGGCCGGATGCGATGCAGGGGTGCAGGCCGCTTGGTCGCACCCGGTACTGCTTACGCCGGGCGGTTTTTCTGGGCCAGCAGCCAGATCACGAGCGTCATGGCCGACAGTGCCGAGCCGAGGATGGCCACACCGGCCCAGCCGTGGTGCTGGTAAGCCAGCGCGGAGATCAGGGTGCCGAAGGTGCCACCCAGAAAATAGGTGAACATGTAGCCGGCGTTGAGGCGGTTGCGGGCATCGGGCTGGAGCTTGAATATTTCGCTCATGTTGATGATGTGCACGGACTGGGTGGCAATGTTGGAAAACAGGATGCCAACAAGCAGGACAATGACTGAAACAGAGCCAAAGTAGATGATGGCCCATGAAGCCAGCAGCAACAGCAGGCCCAGTGTGGTGATGCGGGCGGACTGGCCTTTGTCTGCTAGGCGTCCGGATAGCGGCGCAATGAGGACGCCGGCGGCACCGGCCAGGCCGAACAGGCCGATGGTCAGGTCGGAGTAGTGGTATTGCCCGCCAAGCAGGAACGCCAGCGGCGTCCACAGTACGGAGAATATGGCAAAGGTGAATGCGCCCAGCAGTGAGCGCAGGCGCAGTTGCGGGTAGGTTTTGAACAGGTCGAAGATGGATACGATGAGCCGGGGATAGGCGATTTTGATGCTGGCCGGATAGGGCGGCAGGCGCAGCGCCAGCGCAATGGTGATGCCCAGCATGAGCAGTGCGGCAATGGCGTAGACGAGCCGCCAGCCGCCAATGTAGGAGATGACGCCGGCACAGGTGCGTGCCAGCAGTATGCCCAGCAGCAGGCCGCTCATGACGGTGCCAACGGCTTTGCCTCTGGATGCCGGGTCGGCCAGTGTGGCCGCGTACGGCACCAGTACCTGCGCGACCACAGAAAAGAGGGCGGCCACCGCGGTGCCGATGAGCAGGGCCAGCAGGCCGGGCGCAACGGTGCATACAACCAGCCCGGCGGTGGAGAGTGTCATCATGATGATGATCATGCGTTTGCGCTCGAAGATGTCACCCAGCGGTACCAGCAGTATCAGCCCCAGTGCGTAGCTTAGCTGGGCCACGGTAACGATAAAACTGGCTGCGGTTTCGGAGATGTCAAAGTACAGCGCGAGAGTGTGCAGCAGTGGCTGCGCATAGTAGTTGCTGGCTACAGCAATGCCGGTGGTCACGGCCATCAGCATGAGCAGAGCAGGGGTCAGAACAAATTTTTTGATATCCGGTGTGGCAGTCATGGCAAAGCGGTTGTGATACATGGGCAATAGCGCCAACGGGCGCAGAGCCATTATAGGGAGGTGCGCATCGTGGTGGTATGCCTGCCGGGTTTGTCCATGATGGCAAGATGCGCTGCGCTGGCAAATACCGTAAAGGGGTGTCTATTCAATGTAGGAAAGCCAGGGCGCAATGGCGGTCGACGTTACCATTCCATCCGGTCTACCAGGTCGTGTGGCTGCATTTCCCCTGCCAGTGGTTTAACCGTGACTTTGTAGACTTTGTGGTGTTTGGGGGTGGCAAGGTGTGCCGCGGTTGCCATGGCGACTGCTTTGTGCTCACCCAGCAGGGTGGCGACGGTATAGCGGGTCTGCGTTTGGTGATCAAAGTCTGAAAGGATGACCTGGTAGCGCAATGGGTTCATAACTGTGGCGATGGCTGCCTAGCAAAAGCCAGTCCGTGTTTCTTTTTAAATGGAGGATGTGATTGGGCTGAAGTGATTGTAGCTTTTCTTTTTTGCCGACAGATGTCTGTGCCGGTTCAGATCATGCAAAGACATGGACAGGTGTTTGCAGGCCGCTGTTGGCGCGCATTGCATATGGCATGGCCGAAAAAAAATAGCCACACTTGTGTTGAAAGGCACGGTGCGGCTGAATATGTCCAGGAAGGAAGCTTGATGATAACGGCGTGTGCCGGTCATGGCAATCAAGGGAAACCCGGGGTTTTCATTACGGGTAAAGTGGTGTGGGTGTGCAGGTCGGCATCAGATGGCAGCAGGCGCAGAAGAACGGCTGCCCGATGGTGTGAGTGGAATGCTGCACTGTTAATTTGCTGTCAATTGATTTGCCCGATGCGTTGTCATATGATGGATGTGTTGACGCACGATGAAAGGTAGGTGTCATATGGAGAAAGCTAAAAAAATCCGTATCCTGCCAAACGGTCCCTATGAAGTTTCGGGTGATGTCCCGTTGGTACAGGCTGTGATTGCTATTGATGAAGAGGGGACTTCGCAGTCCTGGGTGGACGGTAAATCGTATGAGCAGCAGACCGACCCGTATTACCTGTGCCGCTGCGGGCATTCAAAGAATAAGCCGTACTGTGATGGCACGCATGAGCGTATCGGGTTTGAAGGGCAGGAGACGGCCGCACACGAAGGGTATATGCAGCGGGCCAGGCGCTATCAGGGGCGTGAGCTGGATCTGCTGGATGATGAGAGCCTGTGTGCTTCGATGCGGTTTTGCGATGGTGCGCCGCGGGCCTGGGTGGCAGCCCTGAAGTCGGACCGGGCGAATTACAGAGAGATTGCCATTCGTGAAGCGTGTAACTGCGCAGCCGGCCGGCTGACGGTTGTGGATAAAGAGGGCCGGGTGTATGAGCCGCAGTTGCCGCAGGAGATCAGTCCGGTGGAGGATACGGCGGCCGGGTTTATGGGGCCGCTGTGGGTTAAAGGCGGCATACCGGTGGAAGGTGCCGATGGCCGGACTTATGAGGTGCGCAACCGCATGACGTTGTGCCGTTGTGGCGAGTCGCAGAACAAGCCTTTTTGCGATACCAGACACCTGAGTTGCCCGCACATGCGCGGGCGCGATAAGTAGAAAAGAGGATGTTGGTGGCGCGTTCAACGGTGGCGGTTTTGTGGAAATGGAATGTTCTGTACCGTTTTAGCCGCAATTGAACGCGTTTGCATGATGGGCAATTTTGGGGGATAAAAACACTTTCGGTGGCGTGGAATCAGTGGCTTTGTAACCCATGGCAATGCCTGCTTGTTCAAATCAGGTCGCCCGCAAAATGAGGCGGGAACAGGCTGTGCGGGCAGCGGCGATTAATGTGTGGCTGATTTGAAGGCATGGCGCAACAGGAAGGCGCAATGGGTCGCAATGCTTTTACGGCTGCGGCTATAACTTTTCATCTTAACGTGGATTGGAGTCTTTGCCAATTAGGGTGATTCCTGCTTTTTTGTGGCCAGGGTCGGGCCTAACCTGAAAAGCCGTATGCGCCAGATGCTGTGGCGCACCTGAGTGCACCTGGCCTTGATGCGCTGCGGTGAATGATCGTCAAACAAAAGGGAAAAAGGGGAAATGATGAAAAAGTTATTGGGTTTATTTTTTGTAGCGCTGTTCATGTCTGCCTGTGGCACCATGAGCCAGAATTCCACCTTGAGCGGTGAGGTGTATTACAACGACCGCTCGGCATTGCCGATGGGCGCCACGCTGACGGTGACGCTGATGGACGAGTCGGATAACCGCGATGTGTCTACCGCCTTGTCTCATGCGAGCTATGAAATCAAACACCAGGTTCCGCTGCCGTTTGTGTTGTCATATGACAGTACCAAGCTGCGTGCAGGCAATACCTATGTGCTGGATGCCAAGATCGAGTACCAGGGCAAGCTGCTGTATGCAACGCGTGAGCGGGCCAAGGTGAACCTGGATGGCGGCAGTAAAACGGGTATCCGGGTTGAGGTGGTCAAGGTCTATTAAGGCGGGTAGCAATGATGCCCTGCCGGGAATTCGGCTTCGCTTATCATGTGCATCACAACAGTATGATTTCGGATGAAAGGATTGCACCATGGGTTTTTTGGCATGGATTGTTTTTGGCCTGATTGCAGGCGTGGTGGCTAAATGGCTGACCCCCGGGCCAGCGCCTGGCGGGTTTATTGTGACGGTTGTGCTGGGCATTGTTGGCGCGGCTGTCGGCGGGTTTATCGGCACGACGCTGGGGTTTGGCAGTGTGTCCGGATTTGATCTGCGCAGCATGCTGATTGCCATAGTGGGCGCGATTGTGGTGCTGGTGATTTATGGTGCCGTTACGCGTAAGAAATAGCACGTCCAAAGGAATTTAAAAGAGGACGTGTTTGCTCGCCCATTTGAACCCGTATTTGTGGACGCTGGTTTGGGTGCATGGTTCGGGTTCTGATGGCGGGCGTACGCGGTGGTATTATCACGGGCATCAAAAAGCCAGTGCTGGCAAGGCACTGGCTGTTGGGGCGTTAGCCAGCCTGTTGGTTGGCTTTCCTCGGGCTGTTGATATTACTGCTGAGCTGCAGCAGCCGGTACGCGGCAGAAGCGGCCTTTGTCTGATGCAACGGCTTCGCCTTCTTTGATGGTGGACAAGGTGCCTTCGTTCATGCCCTTGCCCCACCATTGCCAGCCGCCGCCCACATAGCGTGCGCCGCTGGCAGAGATGGCGTGTTTGAGCAGGGCAACATCGTCATTCTGTATGACGATGGCGTGGAAATGGTCGGGGTAGGCCACCTGAATGTTTTGCCCGTCTTCACAGGTATAGGTGATGGGCGTGACGGCAAAAGCCGCCGCAGGGGCTGCAATGCTGGCAGCAACGATGAGTTTGCTGAATGGTTTCATGGGTGTGTTCCTTATTTCTTTAGCCATGGTTTGAAGTAGTTGCCTGTGGCGCATGTGACCGCAGGCCATGTGCCTGGCAATTGAAGATGATGCCATGGGTCTATTATGCGCAATAGGAGGTATTGCGGTAGGGGTATGCGATGAAAAAGATGCTGGCAGTGTTGTTTTGTTTGTGCTTGGGGTGTTTATGTCATGCGCAGGAGGTGCTGGCCTACACGCTGAATGCGGCGGCCACTGCGGCAGCGCCGTGGGAGGTGGGTGGCGTGGTGGCGCATGGTGTGGTGTATGAGGTGAGTGATATTGACCAGAGCAAAGATCTGAGCCGGCCGGATTTTGTGGCACAGGGCGTTTATCGCAAGTTTCTGGGCGTGACGGACCAGGGGCTCTATGTGGCGCAGGAGTTTTTTGATGAGGGCGATGTGAAGTTTACCGACCCGTATCAACTGGTGGATGCAGCGTATGTGACCGAGGCGGATTTTTCTGCCAACATGGCTTCCAAAGGCGGTGTGTCGGGGCGTTATGTGGAGTGGTATCTGAACGCAGAGAAACGGTACGAGGCCCAGTACGATGGCGGTGTGTTGCAGGGGGAGGAAAAAAGCTGGTACAGCAATGGACAACTGGAAGGTAGAAGAATGTTTGTGGATGGCACTCTTGCAGGTGAATCGGTACACTGGTATCCCAACGGTAACGTGATGTCGCGTTTTGAATATGAAAAAGGCCGGCTGAGCGGGCCGGCAACCCAGTGGTACGAAAACGGGGTAAAGCAGGAAGAGCGCATGTATGCCAATGACTGCGAGAGCGGGATGCACACCGGATGGCACCGCAACGGGCAGAAGGCTTTTGAGCGCTGGCAGGTCAGGTGTGTTTCAGGACAGGTGAGGGACCCGGTGCCTTATGGCCTGTGGCGCTGGTGGGATGAGCAGGGCAACCTGATCAAAGAGGAAGATCACGGCACAATGCCCCCGCACTTGGTGCAGCACCCTTAGTGTCCACGCCATAAGGCCGTGTGGTACCAGATGGTTGCCCCCGCGCATTCTATCCGGGTGCTACTTATGTAGTGCATGGACTGTATATAGACTGGATTCACATGCGTGTTTCAACGGCTCATGGATCATGAATGCAGAGGGCTTGAGTGTATTGGCGGCCCTGTATGGTGCGTATACGGAAAAGCAGGGTTCTGTGCCACAGGTTGACGCTGCCGAGCTGAAAATGAAATAATGAGCAACTGAATGAATTGAAAAGGAGCACAAAGATGTTGCGTTGGACGAGTGTTGTATTGGTTTCGCTGGCGCTGACGGCATGCATGATGCCGCAGCCTACATCCGCAGTCAGGAACCAGGCGGCTGAGCCCCTGGTATGCGAAGGCGAACAGCAGTGCGCAGTGTACTGGCAGCGTGCATATGACTGGATGGTGCTTAACACGGTGTGGAAGGTGGAGGATGTTACAGACAACACCATGCGCACGGTGATGCCGATGGATGGCTCGGATGAGCGCGGGTTTGAAGTGCGCCGCGTGCCCGCTGGCGAAGGGCGTGAAGAGCTGGTGCTGCGCACGCATTGCGACGGTTATGCATGGGTGTGCAATACGTCAGATACGGCCGCGATTGCATCGTTCAAACAGTATGTGCGGGCGGTGGACTGAAGGCGCTTATATACAGAAACATACAGAAGATAAAAAACCACCTGCGGGTGGTTTTTTGTTTGCATGTGATTGGGGTATCAAATGAAGAGAATGAGTATAGCGCATACGCGTATCCCTCAATGGGGGCATGGGGTAGAAGGCGCAGGTTGACACTGGCAGATGCCCGCGGGGCATAATGAGGCGTATTGCCGGTGCGGCAGCGTCTGCACGGCATGACAATGCTCTGTTGGAGGTATAAGAAATGAAATTTTTGCTGATTAATGGTGCAGCCCAGTTTGCACATTCGGGTGGGCGGCTTAATGATACGCTGCACGCCCGGGCCGTGCAGGTGCTCAAGGGATTCGGGCATACGGTGGACGAAACGGTGATAGCCAAAGGCTACGACAATGCGCAGGAGGTGCAGAAGTATTTGCAGGCTGATGTGGTGGTTTACCAGATGGCGGGCTGGTGGATGGGCCTGCCATGGCCGGTGAAGAAGTACATTGACGACGTGTTTACGGCCGGGCATGGCAGCCTGTACCGCAATGACGGGCGCTCACGTACCAACCCGAGCCAGAACTATGGTACCGGTGGAATGCTGGAGAATAAACGCTACATGCTTTCGGTGACATGGAATGCGCCGCTGGAGGCGTTTAACGAGTTTGGCAATTTCTTTGATGGCCGAGGTGTGGAGGGTGTGTATTACACATTCCATAAGGCGCAGCAGTTTATCGGGCTGAAGGCACTGCCGACATTTATCGCCAACGATGTGGAAAAAGCACCGGATGTGCCTGCAACGCTGGTGGTTTATGAGGCGCATTTGAAAAATCTGTTTGCGGTGTGAGCCTGGACTCTTCAGGTTTGGCGTGACAGTGTTAAAAATCCCGCTTGAGGCGGGATTTTCTTTTGAGGCGGTGCAAGAGTGCTGGTGGCGTGCAGAGTGCATGCAGCGCAGCCTGACCTAGCTTTTGTCGTGTTCTGGCCTGTACAGATAAGTAAGGGGCAGCGTGCAGTAATTGAGTTGGGTGTGCGCTGGCAGTGCCTTGAGCGGAAAACAGCCCAGCCCGGTGTCAGGAAAAAGCCTCAGGCCCAAGCAGCTTGGAGCCCTGAAGCGCCACGGCAGTTTGTGGAGATGCATTTCCCAGCGTGGAATTTCAGGATGGGCGTGGGTGAGTGCATCGATGGCTGGTACGGCACCATGAATCAAAGGCCCGATCAGCCAGAACTGCTGTGCCTGTATCAGGATATGGAATTCGTCAAAAGCGTCGCAGAAATCAGGGACAAACCGGCTCAGCAGGCAGGTGTTCAACTGGAGAATGGAGGACGGACTGACGCTGGCAGCACCTTTGCGGTGTGTGATGTGAAGCTCACCATTAACATAGGCCACATGTTCTTTGGTCACGCCGGAAGTCCTTTGGGAGAATATAAAGAAGGGGTCTGCCTGTAGCGGGATTATGACAAGGAAACTGTATTTTATAAACGGCCCGTTGATAGTGGGGCGGCAGTGGTGTGATTTGGGGCAGGGAGGGGCAGAAAGGGGCAGGCACTTTTCACGGTGTTTCAGAACGCAGGGTCTTCTCGCTGATGATGCCCATTAAAAAGCCGTCCAGATTGACCTTGGCAACCCACTCGTATTGTTTGTATGCGGTACTGTCGCTGGCAAAAAATGTGGTGGTGACGATCAGGTAATTACCATGGTCGACAAAGTCGGTGTGGTCATGACGGTAGGTGCCGGGAGCGAAATTTCTGTTTCTTTGAATGTAGCTTTCCAGCTTGAGGTGCGTGCCGCTTTCGGGGTCAAACTGGGCTGCAATCAATTGCTCGCGCTGTGCTGCAACCTGCTCAGGACTGGTGGTTGTTGCGGCAGGCCGTGATGTTGCAGCAGGTGGCGTATGAGGGCGGTTGTTTACGGAGGACGTTTCTTCGGGAGAGAAGGTATTGCGCCTTTCCCATTCAGCCTGTCTGTTGGCGGCCGCCTGCTCGCTGGCCTGTGCAGCCTGGGTTTGCGCATGCGCCAGTCTTTGGTCGCGTTCTTCCTGGTATGAGAAATAAAGAGAGAAACCCTTCCCCGCAATGAAAACAATGCCGAAAAAACACAGAATTCCCAACAGCGTTCCCATGCTACGCTCTTTAGAATATTTATGTGTGGTGAAGGGGCTGATATCGACCCCGGTGCCTTTTTTGATAAAGCGTGAAACGATGTGTGCACATAGCATCGGAAGCACACCTGCAAAAAAAATGATACCACCGATGAACAGAAATACTTTGAGCGGGGTGGCGTTGTCCATAGGCCTGTTTCTGATGTTATGGATGGTCTGGTGGTGTGCGGGGCATGTCGGGCCATGTCATCATGGTTGGTTTGATTTTAACGGGTTTGTCATATACTTTTACGGGATATCAGTGTCAAAGCCGTTTTTTTTGCAATTTTTGTTAGAGTATTCTCTTGCATGGAAGGTGTTAACAGGAGTGCCATATAGAGAGTTAGAAAGCCTGCGTTGAATAGCATGACGCAGGCTTTGGTGCAACAGGGCGCATCCAGATCAGCGTATATGCCGACCTGACACAACTTCAATATTAAAAGCCCCTCACAATTTCCTTCTCTTGCCCATCTGAAGAGATAAGGACAATATTCCAAGCACCTATTGGAACCAACCCTTCGCTGTTAGGCTTGGGTGAAAATCTAACCCACCATTGACTATCAATAAAATAAGCCGATATTTTGATGTCTGACCAATCTCCAAGACTTCCCTGGTTTATCAGCTCTTGCTTGGCTATTTCGACCGCTTCGTCCTTGGTGATTGGCGTTGTTTGCTGAGCGTAAGCCAATGGCATTAATGACAATAGAAATATTGTACATATAAGAAGAATTTTCTTCATTTCTTTACTCCTCTGTGTAAGCAGAACAATCAATTTGAGAGGAAATACCTGTGATACTCATCTCACAGTATTCTATTTCGTTCATTTTCTTGTATCCAGAAATAAACTCTTGAAAATCTTTAATTTCTGATGTACATAAGGATGTGCAGCATTCTTTTTTTACGTCTTCAAGATAAATCAGTTGAGCCTCTGATGCATTGACTTCGCTAAGAAAGTCATAGCCCTGAACACCTCCAACAAAACCGGCATATTTCCCTCCTTGAATACATGTCAGAGTACCGTCATTTTGATGAAAAGTTTCATGAATAAATGTCGAATGATTAATAAACGCTTTAGCTTGAGGATCTTGAGGGTTACCATTATGCTCTGTCCATACACAAGGCCGCCTTATTTCAGAGTTACATGCAACCAAACCGGCAAATGGATCTCCATTTTTATCAGTAGGAGGTTGTGCGGGACACAACGTGTCGTTTACAGGCAATGGTATGGGTACACAACATTCTTGTGGGCGCTGTAATCCTGCTTCTGCTGCTGCTTCACAAGTCATCTGACTATAGCAACCCTCTTCAAGACCATTTTCAATTCCTACCATACTGCGATGAGAAAATCCCTTAGGGCAATATACGTCCATGCCAAAACTCTTAAAGGTAGAGTTCGGATTTTCCATAGAGCATTGAACGTATATACCGACTCTGGGCAACGTTCCCGGATAAGTATGTTCCCCCGTCGCATAAGCGCCATAGGTGGGATTTAGTTTGCACAGGTTTGAAACTGAATCTATTGCAGCTCCAGGGTTCAGAGAGTTCATATAGTCAGAAACGCGAATAAAATATTTTTCTTGCGCGAATGCAGGAATAGCCATCAACAAACACAGGCCTGCCAGCAGGTGTTTTAGCCATCTTTTTTTAATCATGATGTCCCCTTTGATTGTGTTATGAGAGGCTTTATGATCGGCTGGTATTGGATAGATAAGGGAACTGAGGATGGGGGCAAGTATTTAAAATACAACGGGAAACTGGTTATCTTTGAGGCCGTAGTAGATGAGGCATTAAACACACGTCATGGCCTCAAGAGCGATGTATGAATGTGTATAAAAACAAAATTTGTACAATGATTTGATTCAAACAGGAGGCGTTGTGATGAAAAGGTTTTTAGCGGTGTGGTTGTGTTCTTTGGCGCTGATGGCTGGTGCTTATGCACAGACAGGTGGTTTTCAGATGGATCCGGCAGCAACAGCCGCAGCGGCGTGGAAGGTTGGGCAGGTCACGGCCAAGGGGGCTCTGGATATGGGTGAAAACGACCCGGTGCCGGTGTACCGCAAGTTTTTAGGGGTAACCACAGAGGGGTATTTTCTGGTACAGGATTTTTATCAGCAGAGTGATAAAAAGCTGACGGATCCGTTTCAGCTGGAGCTGGCACAGCATGTGGACAGCGTGGAGCTGTGGGGGGTGGTGATTGTGGGCCCGTTTGTGAGTTGGCATCCTAATGGCCAGATGGCTTCGCGCGGGGAGTTTCGTGGTGGCATGGAGATGATGGATGGCAAGTGGCAGTGGTGGCATACCAATGGCAAGCTGAGCGGCGAGGCGATGTACCGTGACGGCGTGGAGGAGAGTGTGCGTTACTGGGATGAGCAGGGTAATCCGGTTGACGAGTAGGCCTGTGTCTGAGTGGTTATCTAGTTGGCGCTGTGTTTTCCTGACCCTGAAAGGGTGATGGTTGTTGTTAACGCAGCGTATGCCAGGGGTGGATATGCTGCTGTGGCGTGTATTTTGGGTTATGTCATGGGTTTATCTGGTGCAGTGGGGCAAATGTTTCATCTTGTGCAGGTAAAATGAAACGGGCTCAGGTTTTGCAATGCAGTTTGCAAGGCTTTGGGCCGGCAGTATAAATGTGATAAGGTATAAAAGGGGTTGGCGGTTTTAAGGGCGCTGTGGTTATTCATCATGGGAGCATAGGGATATCATGATAAAAATGCTGAATTGGTTTGCGCGTCTGATGACTCTGGCAGTGTCTGAACCTGCATCAGGTGGGGCAGAGGGCGCTGCGGCGGTGCCATGGAAAGTGGGTGAAGTGGTGGCCGTGGGGGGAATTTATCCGTATGACATGTATCGCAAGTTTCTGGGCGTGACGGCTGAGGGTGAGTATCTGGTGCAGGCGTTTTATAAGGATGGCGATGTTAAGTATTCGGATCCTTACCGACTGAAGCGGGCCGCGGATGTGACGGCGTTTTTGTTTGATAAGAACCAATCGGTGCGTGCTTTGTTTAACCGCAGTATCGAGGGGCCGTATGTGCTGTGGCATATCAACGGTCAGAAGTTTTGTGAATCGCAGTTTGAAAATGGTTTTGCCCAGGGGCTGTTCAGTCGCTGGTGGGCCAATGGTCAAAAAGCGGAAGAAGGGCTTTGCGCTAACGGCCGTGAGCAGGGGCGCTGGGTCAGTTGGTATGACAATGGCCAGGAGAGTCGCAGTGGGGAGTATATCAACGGGCTGATGGAGGGCCGCTGGTTGTTCTGGTATGACAACGGGCAAAAAGAGTGTGAAGGTGATTTTGCGAATGGCAAGACGCAGGGCGAGTGGTCGTTCTGGTACAACAATGGCATGAAGCGGGCGTTTTGTCACTGCCAGGAGGATCAATGGCACGGTACATGGATGTTGTGGCACCCGAATGGCCAGAAGTGGAAAGAGGGGGAGTACCGCCACGATGAAAAGGTGGGTCACTGGCGCGAGTGGGATAAGAATGGGGTGCTGGTGGAAGAGGATGACTTCGGGCCCGGCTCTGATGGGGCTGGTGCGTGATGTTGCGCAGCCATGATCCGGTGTTTATAAAAAGGGCCTCAAAGGGGCCTTTTTTGTGGGCGCGGCGGGCTATTGTTAAGGCATTATGCAGGTGTGGTTGTAAAGGTTAAATGGTGTGTAAAAGTGTGAAAAAGGTGTGCGGGCTGTATATTACGTGTTTTGCGGGTATGGCTTATGCCCGGGTGCTAGAATCGGTTGGGCACGGCCGCTTGTTGCGGCGTGCGGCGAGGATTTGTGTTGACGGTTGCAGGTGGATGTCAATTGTATGAGGGGAATGTGCCATGATGGTCAGAGATCAATTGAACAGTTTTGATAACTATCTGGATATTGAAAACCGGAACCGGGAGTATGTTCAGAAAGATCTGATGGTGATTGCTGAACGGGAGGCTGACGAACGGGCCGGGGTGCAGAGTTATCCACGCGATAACATGAGTATTGTGAGTGATTTGTACCAGCAGTTGGCGGAGTGCCAGTTCAACATCATTTCGTGCGAGTATTCGAAAGGCAACGGGCTGGATGCGTCGTTCCTGGATGATTATCTGATTGCCGTTTCTTACATGCAGCGCGGCTGGCAGGCGCAGTATGGGTATATCCAGATGGTGTGGATGCTTTCCATCGGCATCATGCTGGAGGTGGACGATGTGGAGTTTAACAAGCTGGCGTTGCTGGTAAAGCAGCAGCAGTTGCAGGATTCGCTGGTGGATTTTCTGATCCGCTCACGCAACCCGGGCTGGGAACAGCGCACGCAGGATTTTTTGATGCCACGGCCCTACAGCAATATCAGAGAGGTGGTGACGCTGGCAGCATTGGATAAACTGGCAGCGGTTCAGCGGCTGGAGCGGTATCTGACGCAGCAATGGTATGCAGACCATCAGGAGACGGGCTGGTATAACGCTCACGAAAGCAAGGAGAATGTGCACGTGGGTTACTGGAGTTTTGAAAGCGGTGCGCTGGTAAAGATTCTGGAGCTGGATGATCTGATTTTGAAGGATGTACCATATTATCCTTATGACATGGTGCGCGGTTTACAGTAACCGGGTTTTGAGCGTTTCTTCAAGTGACGTTACTCCATGCGGCAATCCTGTGACATATATTTGGCTGGTGCACCGTAACAATGTTTGTCGGCTTGCGGGTCTTTATGCAGCCAGACCAAAGCGCCGTCTGTGGTGGATAAAATGACATCGCCACTGTCAAAGAGGTAGAGCATTTCAACTTCGGGCAGGTCGCTGGTATCGTTAAATCCTGGCTTCAGGTTCTCAGACGCTTGTGTGTGTGCCAATGCCTTGTCCGTTGCGACTTTATAGGAATCTGAAAAATTCCAAATGACCGGGATAATTGCCACCGCCAAAAGGGTACACAAAATACCGCATACTGCCCCGAAAATGAAATCGCCTTTTTCTTTTTTCATCGCAATGCTCATCTTTAAAAATATATCCGCTCAGTAGGATTGCCTGTCGGATGAGGTTCAATATTTGCGGTAGGAACTGCGCGCGTTTCTATGGTGCCCCACAACGGGTCAAGCACGAGTACTCGTATGCCTTCGGGCTGCTGTTCCTCGTTGGCAAACTGTTGCCACTGCGCTGGCATTCGTGCTGTAAACTGGTAATCATTGGCAATTGGCACCGCTTCCACCCAATAATGCCCGGGTTTCTGTGCCAGTATAAACAGCCATTTTAAGCGCAAGCCCTTGAGCGGATGTAGCATTTTGAGTAAAAATTGTGCCTGGTCAAGGCAACGGTAATAGCTGGTTCCAAATACTCGCCCACCCCAGGCATCGTGTGCCATCCAGTCATTAGCCTGCACATAGGGCCAGCTACGCTCACGCGCATTATCCCGCCCGCCCATACGCCGGCTTTGAAATTCCATGATCCGCAGGGCATAGCGAAATTCTTCGGAGATCAGGTGCGCGTCGGCTGCTTAGTCATAGATGAGATCGGCTGTATTGGTATTTTGTGACATGGCCTTACCTCAAAATATGGATGATACGTGAGCAGTCAGCATTGGCAATCAGTTACCCAGCGCATTTCTGGTCATACCAGGTTGTTGATGGTCAGACCGTAAAGAGGGCAGTTGTTTTGCGCCGGCAGGCTAATCTGTCAGGTGGACAGTGAATCGCTGGATGTTAAATCGTTGATGTATGCGGCGAGTCTGAAGATGCGGGTGTCGATGGGAAAGTGCAGATGTTGGGAAAGCCAGGCATTGCCGGGGGATTGTGCATCAGCGTTTGGAATGGTTCAAGCCGCTTGTATCCTGCTGGTAACGTGTAAAGAGCCTGGGGCAAAAATATTTGCCATTAGCGGTAATGGCGCACGCTATTTTGTGCGCAGTATTTTGTGTATGGGATAGCGATGGCTATTCTGCGCTGTAGCGGGCCCAGGTGCTGGCACAGCGGTTGATGAGTGTGCTGGCGGATGTCTGACCGCGTTGTGCGGCTTCGATGATGACGGCCAGTGCATCGCCGATGCCTGGGCCGTTTGCGTAGTCAAGCGATTGGGCAAAGATGTCGCTGATGCTTTGGTGCTGCCAGCTGTTGTCGCGGATGTTTCTGTACATGGGCGCAAACAGGGCTTTGGCGGTGACCGGCTGGGTGTAAATGGCATGGATGAACTGCTGTTGCAGTGTCATTTCTGTGTCTTCCTGCTGTTGTGCCTTGTCATCGGCCTGGCACAGTCTGGCCTGATGGCGTTCAAGGTCTGCTGCCAGTGCCCGGTCTTCGTTGAAGGTTGCGTTTGTCGCCATGTGTTGCCCCTTGTTTTGAAATATCAGTTTAGTAAATACTAAACATGGTGTCAATGGCGCATTTCCCCTTAATTCGCCTGAGTAAAGGTGGGCGATGGTGCCGGGTGGATCGGTGTTTTTTGATTGATGTGTGCCATGGCTGTCGATACAATGGGGGCGCACGCATGGTGCGGGCATGCTGTGTGCCCGGTATGTTGCTGGTATGGTGTCGCAAAGCCAGGTGTTTTCCGGCGCTTGAGATGGCTTTGATGGGCTTTTGTCTCAGGCGGGGGATCGAGGGTGTGTTAACCCAGAATATGATGATAAAGGAGCGCCGATGAGCAATGAAGTTGCCCACCTGAGCTTGCCGCAGGAAGCGGCTGCCATGGTTGAACTGGTGGCGCAGCCGCCGGGGCGTCTGGCCGGTATGGCGGCACTGGCTGTGCTGGGGCTGGCAGGTTATATGCTGACGGCCATATTGTTGCTGGCAGGGCTTTATTCGCAGACGGCTGCCTTGCAGGCGGTGGGTTTCTGGAGGGAAGCGCTGCTTTCCGGGCTGCATATGCCGACGTTTATTTTTGTGCTGGCGGTGTTTTGGGTGGGGCTGTTTTCGCGCTCGGTGTGTCGCCTGACGGTAAAGAACGGGTTGCTGTGCTGCGCCGTGGGTGTGCTGTTGTGTGCTGTGGATGTGGGGCAGGTGTTTGTTTATCAGTGGCTGGTTGAAGGCCGTGTGAGCGCTGTGGTGCTTGGCTTCTTGCTGCCGCTGGTCAGTCTGCTGCGGGTGCTGGTGTTGTGGGCGGTGTTTCAACTGGTGATGTCGGCTATGACCAGGCAGCGCTGGCTGGAGCCCGCGCCGCTGATGCTGGATGCGCAGCAGGTCAAGCGTTGCTGTTTGTGGGGGTTTTCGGCGCTGCTGGCGGCGTTGCTGCTGATTTTGTGGGAGCGCTGGCGTGTGCCGTACCACATGGTGACGTGGGGCGATGGCATTGAAGGTATTGAACTGGCCGGGCCGGTGGTGATGCAGTTTTTGCTGTTGCTGCCGTACGCGGTGGCGGTGTTGCTGGTGTATGTGTTTGCACTGCCGGTGTACGGTGTGCCGATGCGCCAGCCGGCCAAGCAGGAGGTTGAGATTACGCGCGGCATGTCTCACACAGAAGGGGGCATGCTGGTGTATGCGTTTGTGCCGGCCGAGTATGGGCAGTCAACACCGATGGTGCAGCGCCCGCGTGTGGCGCGCGGCGTATGGCGCACGTTTTGGGGCAGTGTGGTGGTGCTGGCGATTCTGGCCGGGATTGCTTACCAGATCAGGGTGCATCACCCACTGTGGTTTGACGATGTGCTCGGCCTGGTGGTGTCGCTGGGGACCGCTGTTTCTACGGTGCTGGCTTCGCTGCTGGCGCTGTTTGTGTTGTGGCGTGTGACCCGGCGTGCTGCGGGCTGGGCTGGGCGGCTGTTTGTTGTGGCGGTTGCTTTGCTGCCGCTGTGTGTATGGTTTGTTTTGACAGCGCAGGCGCTGCATGGTGCATCTTCGGGTGTGGCAAGCATGATGAGCTACAACGTGGCGGCGCTGCTGGGGTGGTATTTTTTCCCGTGGGTGTTGTGCCTGTGGCTGCTGGCGGTGATGGTGCGCGGTGGCATCAGGGCGATGCTGAAGATGGCGTAGCGGGTGGTTTCATCCGGCTGAATCCCGTTGGTGAATGCAGTCGATGAATCCAGCTTAATCCGGCAGTTGCGGTTTCAGTTGTTCATACCAGCGCGGGTTGACGGCTTTGAAGTTTTTTTTCAGGTCGGACAGTTCCCAGTGTGAGGGCACGATGCAAAAGTCGCCTGTCGTGCGCAGGTTCCAGTGTTCTCCGGCATCAAACCGGGCGCGCAGGCGTTGGCAGATCTCGACGATTTTTTTGTTCTGGCGGTTTTCCCGGTGGAGCATCTGTGCCTGCTGGTTATAGAGTTCATATACATCCAGGCCCTCAATGGCGCTGCCGGCTGGCAGGTCATCGATTTGCAGTTGGGTGTTTTGTATTTCATTGGGATCATAGGCGCCTGGGGCATTGTCGTGCACCGGTCTTGTCTGGCGGTGTGCCGCTGCACCCATACCCAGTGTCAACTGGGGCGGGAACAGAGTTTCGCTGCCGTAGCTGACAAATACGGCATAAATGGGGTTATGGTCAGGGTGTGCCGCGGCCCATGCCTGTAATGCTTGTACGATCGCGGTTTCAAGCTGTTGCACGGCCAGTGTTTCGAGCTGGGTGAAGTTGATGCCTGCGGGCAGGCGGGCGTAAATGATACGACCGGCCTCGGTGATGCGCTCCAGCCCGCCAGCCGGTGTGCAAACGTAATCGAAGTGTCTTTGACGTATTTGCCCGGCATAGGGGAAGTCCTGTTGCTGGTGGCGCAGTGTGCCGTTGTCGTAGGTGTAGGTTCGATGGTTCCAGCCGTTGCGGCCAATGAGCCATGCTTCATGTATCAGCCCTTGCTCGCAGCGGTAAAAGGTGGTGTTGACCAGTGGTTTTTCGGGGGCGTAATGAAAATAGACGGTTTCGATGCTGCCGGGCTTGCGAAAGATGAAGCGCTCGTAAAACTGGTCGTAGTCACGCCGGGGAAAGCGCATGTACTGTTCTTCGCTGACGATCACTTCGTCTTGGGCGTTCAGTCCATAACGGTGTTTGCCGCGGGTTTGTGCTGGTGGTTTTTTGAATATCCGGCTGGCCGGGTAGTGGTGTTCTTCGAGGTAGAAGGGCTCCAGATGGTAACCCATGCCGCTGGCCCATACCCAGCGTACCACCTGTGCGTGCGCCTGTGCTCTGAGCTGCTGGTACTGGGTCTGGCAGGTTTGAAAACGCTGTATGTACTGGGCGGGTGGTTCAGGCGGGTGTGTGTTCGGGTTTGTCATGCGGTGTCATTGGTTATTTGGACCATTGGTTCTTTGGATATAGGCGGCATTTATGGCGGCATTGTCAGTGGCTGATTATCTCATGCGCTGCACAGATTATTCCGGAAGCAAAATTGCCCAAGTTTATAATGTTTGGCGGGCAGCAGGCCGGGGCCGGGCTGTTCAGTGTCGTGGCAAGCGAGTGCAGTTGCAGGGGCGTTGCCGGTTGGTTTTATTTATTACAAGTGGTGGTTTGCCATGGGTGCGGTTCAAAAGCTGATTGAGTCTGCTGTATTTCAGCGTTTTATCATTGTGGTCATTGTGATCAACGCCATTACACTGGGGTTTGAAACTTCGCCTGCGCTGATGGCCGGTGCAGCGGGCCCGGTGCTGGTGACGCTGGATCATCTGGCGCTGGGTATTTTCATTGTTGAAATTGTGCTCAAGCTGTTGGTGTACCGGCACCGTTTTTTCTTCAGCGGCTGGAATGTGTTTGATTTTCTGGTGGTGGGCATTACGCTGGTGCCGGCTGGTGCTGGGCTGTCGGTGTTGCGGGCCTTGCGTATTTTGCGTGCGCTACGGCTGGTTTCTACGGTGCCGGCCATGCGCAAGGTGGTGAATGCGCTGCTGCGGGCGATTCCGGGCATCAGTTCGGTGATGGCTTTGCTGCTGCTGATTTTTTATATTGCGGCAGTGATGGCAACCAAGCTGTTTGGCGAGCAGTTTCCGGTGCTGTTTGGCAACCTGGGCAGTTCGCTGTTTACGCTGTTCCAGATCATGACGCTGGATTCATGGGCAACCGGGGTGACGCGCCCGATCATGGCGGCATACCCGTGGGCCTGGGTGTTTTTTGTGCTGTTTGTGCTGGTGGCCACGTTTGCGGTGCTGAATCTGTTCATTGCGATCATGGTGGATACGATGCATGAGGCCGACCACGAGGAGCAGGAGGAAACGCGCGAAGTGGTCAAGAGTGAAAATGAGTTGCTGATGGATGAGCTGCGCAGCCTGCGCTCAGAAATGGCTGAACTGCGCCAGGCGATGGGGCAGGCCGGGTGCCAGCCGCGCGGCCAGCAGCAGGGCACGGAAAGCTAAATTTGGCAAGTGCTGTTGCATGTGCGATGATGCGGATAACGATCATAAATTTTGGAGGAGTCATGGCTGATGCAAACAGATGATGATCGGGAGCCGGTTGAGCCGCTTGCGCGGCCCCGCAGAAAGTCTGCCGTACCGGGCGGGCAGGTGTCGGGTGTGTTGAAGCTCGCGGCATGGGGCACGCTGACGGTATGGCTGCTGTTATTGTTGGGGGCGCTACTTGCATATATGGCGGCTCCGCGGCTGCAAGCTGGATATTCGCTGTGGGACGTGCTGGGTCGCAGCATCAATGTGCTGTTGCTGTTTTATGTGTATGTGCTGTTTTTTGTTTATCTGTTTCCGCGTTCGGTGTGCCGGCTGACGGTTGGAAATGTGGTTCGGTGTGTGCTGACCGGCGTGCTGCTTTATGCGCTGATGTATCTGGTGCAGATCGGGTATTCGTTTTTGCGGGGTGCGCTCAGCCGGGCCGGGGCTCATCCGCTGGAGTTGTATGGGGTATCCATATGGCAGCCAGCGGTTCGCTGCCTTGCTCTGTGGGCGGGGATGCATCTGGTGTTCATGCTGCTGGATCACATGCGCTGGCTGACCCGCTCTCCGCTGGCACTGGATGCCCGGCTCTGGCGGCGCTGCGCCCTGTGGGGGTTTTCGGCACTACTGGCGGCATTGCTGGTGGCGCTGTACCAGCAGGTGAACTACTGGGCGCTGATGGCTGCCGCGCAGCAGACACATCCGAACCCGTTGCTGGTGCAGTTCTGGCAGGCACTGCCTTTGTTGCCGGTCGGGCTGCTGATTTATGTGTGGGTGGCATCGATACGGCTGCCGGATGTTAAAAAGCTGTATAAGCCTTATATGGCGCGTGGCGTGCTGCTGGCGTTTGGCGGGGTGTTATGCTTGCATATGATGCTGTGGCTGCTGGTCGAGCTGGTATGGAATTTTCCTGATGTGCTGGCCGAGCCGATTTTCAATCTGTTGGAGGTGCTGTTTTCTGCTGCAGGCCGGGTGGTTGTGTTGGTACTGGCGTTGCTGCTGATATGGCGCCTGTGTGCCCAGGTGTACGGGCGGGGCTGGCGGCTTTATATGCTGCTGGTGTGTTTTTCGCCGTTGTTGTGGACAATGTATGTGCTGCTGTCCTATGAGGGGCTGCTTGACATGATAAAGGCCTATGGCATGGGAGGCGATTGGCTGTTGTCGCTGTCATTGCCTTTGTTTGTGTGGGCGCTGGAGTTGTGGGTGTTGAGGTGGCTGGTTATGCGGGGTGCGCGCGTGATGTTGCGTATGCACCCGACGGCTGTACGACAGCCGTAGCCGGGGTGTGGCCGTGGCTGCACAGTTGACCATACAGTTGGCCACACAGTTGCGCGGCCCCCTAGTCCCTTTGGGGGAGAGTTTTCTGGGGACTCATGGTGCAGTATGGTACATGAATGAAGCCAGCCCCAGCAGCATGATGGCCCAAAGCAGCAGGTTGGTCATGATGCTGATGATCAGGGCTTTGACCCAGGTGGTTTCGAGCATGTATTTGTAAATGGCAACATAAATGATGAACCCGATCAGCGCGATGTTGCCACCAAAAAGGGCGCGCAGTATGGCGTCTGCAACCACCTGAACGATGACGGCCAGCAGGCAGCTTTTGAAGTCGGTGCGTTCCGCGCCGATGAATTTGGCGACCAGCATCAGCGGAACGGTCAGAATCGCGATGGAGACGATGATTCCGATAAGGATGGGCAGCATAGGTTGATTCAGATGTTCGGGTTGATGGATGTGGCAGTGACTGCTTCACGGTGCTGCGCTGCAGTATAGCGCAGAGTTTATTTACAGCATTCATTTTTGTGGCAAGGCTCAAACAGGTGAGTTGCCATACTACTGGTCAATGCTGGCTATTGTGTTGCTGCTGGGTGGAGGTGATGAGTGATAGAGGTACGCGGCCCGGACCGGCTGCGCGGTGTGCGCTGCCGGGCTACTTGCTATCGGGCATGTGCAGTGCCGATTTGGCGATGCCGGCAACGTAATGCATGATTTCAATGTCTTCCTGCGGGATGCCGATTTGTCCGAATGCCTCATTGACGGACTGCAGGTAGACCATGCCGTCGCGGATGTAGTTGAGCTGTTTGACCATAACTCTGTCGCGCTTGTCGCGCACGACGACTTCGTCTCCGGGGTGGTAGTCATGATTTGGTTCGACAATGACGAATTCGCCGTGCCGGATGCGGGGTTTCATACTGTCGCCTTTGCAGCGCAGCGCGTAGGCATTGGGGTCGCTGGTGGCCCACTGGATATAGCCGTCACCCTGGCCCACAGGGTATTGCAGTTCGTAAAAGTGTCCGTTATCGCCAAGCTGTGCCGAACCAACCACCGGAATGGCCTGGTTGACAATGTGCTGGATTGCTGCGGCAAGGTGCGGCGCGTGCTGGTGCGGAATGTGCAGGGGCGAGTAGTAGTGCCTGGCTGCCAGCAGCGATGGGAATATGGTGCCGCGGTCAACGCCGAGTTTGTCTTCAATGGCAATGGCAGCGCGTTCGCCGAAAGGCTCTTTCGGATCGAGGTACTGGGTAACGCGGCCTTTGCTGATGCCCGACTGGATCAGTTGCTGGCGGTTGCCCCGTAACACGTCTTCAAAATAGCGCTGAAATTCGGTACGGCGTGTGATGTCGGATTCTTTCATAATATTTGCATGGGTGTAATCTGATGGTGGATGTATACAACATGAAATGACTGGCTGTGGTTGCTGCAATGGCTTGCAATGGTCAAGCCTTGGCTATGAAAGAAAGATTGCACCCTGCCTGACCCAGGCCGGGACTTCTGAGGTGCTGGTGTGCTGCCATAGGGCGGCACGGCAATGGCGCGCGTCTTTAGGACGGCGCTGAAATTCGGTATGGCAATAGATGTTGTTCATAGTTTATGCCTCTTGGGTTATGGAGCGACGTGTTGACAGGTCATGCCAAGCAGCTTGTCAGATCATTCAAATGCTTTGTGACTACGTGCTCTCATAGTTACTTTATAGCATGGTCTGAATCGCTCAGAGTGTCAAGGTCAGGTAGGTACTTATTGCCGGGATTTTTTCACACAGTCTGCATACTTTTTGTCTAACTGTGTTTCATACATCACATTGCACGCATGAGCGGCTGCCTAATATCAATAGTTTCAAGTACTTCAACACAATGCCTGATAGTTAGTTTAGCATTAACTAAAGACCCTGACAAATAATTGTTATTTTCCTTGACTGATCGTTTAGTAATTGTTAAACTTTAGTTATGTGATAGCAATGTTCCCTTGATTTTTCAGTTCAAAGTAGTAGCAAAATAGAGAAATCAACAGGCAGGCATCACAACCCGGTTTCAGCAGTCCGGATCGGGGCCAAAAGGCGTTACGGAAAATCATTGTTTTTATAGATAGGTATAGAACCTGCAAGCCAAACTGGTTTGCCGGGTGGGGCGTTCTTTTCTCTTTTTACATCAGATGGTATGCAGCCCGTGCCAGAAAGCGACGGGGCTTACTGGATGATGCAGGCGGATGGGTGCAGGTGATCTGGCGAATTGTGCACGCTGTTTAATATATTCTAAATTATAGGTCAATTGGGGTTTATGGCAGTGTTTCTGTAAATTCTTCTTAAATTATAGTTATTTCTGATTTTTAATAAATTAATGAAAAATTGTGTGTGTGAATTGAAACCAGAGGCAGGCAAGGGCATGGATTGCCGGCGCAGTGCCGGTTTGCTATGCCAAAGGGTGCCCGGAAAAACAGGTGCAGTGGTATGTGTGCGCAGGGAGGCGGATGGTGCCTAACCGGATTTTGAGAGAAGGTATTTTGACCAGTGAGCGGGTGAACCGGCTGGACTGGCCCAGCGAGGTGTTTTATCGCCGCCTGCTGTCTGTGGTGGACGATTATGGCCGTTATTTCGCGCATGTGTCATTGCTGCGGGCAGCGTTGTTTGCATTGCGGCTTGACCTGGTGAGTAATGACGATGTCGCGCACTGGCTGGAGAAAACGAGGCAGGTCGGGTTGGTGGATTTGTACGAGGTGGATGGCAAGTTGTATTTGCAGGTGTGGAATTTTAAGCAGCAGGCGCGTGCCAAGCAGAGCAAGTTTCCATCACCATTTGGGGCTGATGCGACCGATGGTGCTGGTGCTGCTGGTGGTGTTGCACAGCAGATGCATAGCAGATGCACAGCACCGGATGCGCATCGGTGTAGCACAGGGACAGCAGATGCCACCGTATTCGAAGGCGAAGGCGTTGTCGGAAACGATATCGGAGACGTTACCGGAGACGGAGGTGGAATCGAATATGAGAGCGGATATGAAAGTGGATGTAAAGCCGCAGGCGAAAGCGCGGGGGCTGCTGGTGTGCCAAAGGTGCCGGCGTGTGCAAATAAGGGGCGTTCAGCAAAAGGGGTGATTAAGCAAAGGCAGATGTTGCCGGAGGATTTTGATCTCTCAGACAGCAGCCGGGTATTTGCGCAGGAGCGGGGGGTGGATGTGGAGGTGGAGTTGCAGGCGTTCAGGGATTATCACACCGCCAAAGGCAGCACGATGCTGGACTGGCAGGCCGCCTGGCGTGCGTGGTGTGGCAATGCGGTGAAGTTTGCCCGTGCCAGCAGCGGTGTGCAGAGGTTTAGCGCGGCTGGAAAGCAGGCGGTTTTGGAGCAGCGCAACGGCGCTGTGGTGGCTCGCCTGATTGCGCAGGAAGAACAGGAAGTGCAGAGGCGCGCAGCGGTGGATGGGCCGTGTGGTGCAAATGGCAAGGGAAGGCCAGCGTAGATGGCAATACCGCAGAAATGGCAAAGGAGCTGGTATGCAGCGTGAGGATTATGCGGAGTTTGTGCAGTACCTGGCCGGTGTGCTGACGTTTTACCGTCAGGACGCGACGGATTTTGTGTTGCGCATGTGGTGGCGGGTGTGCCAGCGTTTTTCTCTGGAGCAGTTCAAGGCGGCGGTGGATGCGCATGTGGCAGACCCGGAGCAGGGGCGTTTTGTGCCGATGCCTGCGCACATCATCAAGCTGCTGGAAGGTTCGCGTACCGAGCGTTCTCAGGTGGCGTGGGGCAAGGTGTTGCAGGCGATGGTGCATGTGGGGGCATATTGCGATGTGTGTTTTGACGAAGGGGTGATTCATCGGGTGGTTGCTGATCTGGGCGGCTGGGCGGTGGTGTGCCGCACACCGGTGAAGGAGCTGGGTTATTTGCAGCACCGTTTTTGTGAAAGCTACCGCGCATATGCCGGAGATGGCGCAGCACCCTACCCCTGTGTGCTGGTGGGGGACCGTGGGGCCGATGAGTTGTATGTGCGGCGGGGTTTGCCGGTGCCCGCACCGGTGCTGGTCGGAGAGCAGTTGCGCTGTGCACAGGTGATGCATGGCGGTGTTGCTGCCGGTGGTGGTACGGGGGATCGTTTCGGTGGCGCTGGCCGGGCGGATATTGCCAGGGGTTTCTTGCGGGCAGAAAGGGCGCATACGGTTGCGGCGGGGGAGGCAATGTGAGGTGGCGGTAGAGGTAAAGGTGCAGCGCTGGATGGGTAGTAAAAAAAAGCAGCAACAGCAGCGAGAGCAATGCAGGCAGTGAAGGCCGGCAAGGCGGCCAAGGTGGTTTGGACAGATGGTTGGCAGATGGTGACAAATGAAAGGGACAGAAGGAATGACGCAGTCGGATGTGATGCAAAAGATGGTGAATGTGCTGGTGAACTGGCCGGAAAAGGCGGAACCCCGGATGAACCCAGGGCGGCCGTTGTCTGCCGGGCAGGCCCGGCTGATTAAGCGCCTGTATGCCGATGGCTGGGGGCTGGTGGATATTGCGTATGAAGTGCGGGTGGATGAGAGCACGGTGTCGCGTTATATCAGCCGCCAAAGACGGGATGAGGCGGGATGAGGCGTGAAGCAGTGTGGTGTGCATGAAGATAGGGGAGGTACAGATGAAAGGTGTGTCAATGATGGATGGTGTGAATGCCAATGGGCAGGCGGGCCTGGCTGGGAATGATGGTGATGAGGTCGGACCCAGTGATGATGTGTTGCTGTATGCGCAGGTTTGCAGGGATTGTGCGCAGGCGCGTACGGATGTTTTGTGGGCCGGTTATATGCATGCCTGCCCAGGGTGTGAGGCGCGGGCCAGGCGTTCGGCAGGGGAGGCAGAGGGCAGTGAGTGGACAAACTGGCAGGGTGGACCTTGCCCGCTGGCGTGGTATGAGACGGCCAAGATCAAAACGCGTTCGGGGGATATGGGCATTGCCAATGGTTTGAGTTCATGGTGGCAGCACGATGGGCATGCGCATGACATTGTGGCGTACCAGAAGCTCAGGCTGTAACCGGGCGGGGTGGGCTTGTGGTGAGGGTGTGTGAAAGGTATGCGAGGCGTGTGTGAACACGCTCAGGAAGTACAACAGAAAAAGGAATGATGGATGAATAAAGGTGTATATCACAATTTGTTGCCTGTGTATGTGCAGGATATGCTCAAGCGTGCAGCGACGATGTATCCGGACAGCGAGATCAGGCGCAGCATTGCGGTGGAGGATGCAATTGCGCGTGCGCGGCGCACATGTCCGCAGTGTTTTGAGCAGGCGGCTTGTTCTGATGCGCGGCATTGTCCCCCTGTACCAGAAGGTGGCATGCAGGCAGGTGGTGTGCAAGGGCGTGTTGTGCCGGTTACGCTGCATACGGATGGCGGCACAGCGTGTTGCGGTGGTGGCGGCAGCGGCGGTTGCAGTGGTAATTGTGGGGATGGTTGCGGCAGTGGTTGTAACAGTGATTGCAACAATGTTTGTAGTGGTGAGTGTGCAAGGAAGGGGGTGTAGCATGGAGCTTCAGTATAACGACCGGGGGTATCGCATTGGGCAGTCACATCACAAAGCGCGGTTGACGGACCGCGATGTGGAGCTGATTTTTGAATTGCGTGAGCAGGGCATGACGATTGTTTCGATTGCCGAGCGCATGGAGTGCGGCAGGACAACGGTATGGAAGATTTTGCATGGTGAGATCCGTTCGCAACCGGTGGTGAAAAGCCGGTGTGTGCATGTACTGCCGTGGGCGATGTGACGGGGGGCGGGCCGGTGGTTCTTGGCAGGGGGTTCAGGGCCTGTTACTGGTGGTACGGCACAGGGCAGGTGGAAGACAGGAGGTTTGATGGAGATGTGTTTCAATGAAAAGGGGCGGCGCATTGGGCAGTTGCATCACCGCGCCAAGCTGACTGACCATGACGTGGATTTGATTTTTGAGTTGCGGGCGCAGGGGCTGTCGCTGTCGCAGATTGCATGCAAGATGGAGTGCGGCAAAACGCAGGTGCATTATATTTTGTCGGGCGAGCGGCGCGGGCAGGCGATTGCCCGCATCCGGCACGTGAAGATGGTGTCGTGACGTTGGGCGGCGGCGTGTCAGCGTGTGTATTCAGGCACGCGCCGCGTTACGGGGTTTACAGGCCGGGGGTGGACGCAGTTGCAGCGTTGAATTGCGCAATGAGCGCACTGGCTGCCTGGGGTGTGAAGGCCAGGTACATGTTGCTGTTTGGTTGTATCTGCCCTTGCCCGATGCGGGTGTGCAGCCATTCGGAGATGAAGTCGGGGGCATAACCGCCGGTGGAAAAGCCGGGGGCCAGGGCGATGATGCCAGGGTAGGCTTGCAGAAACTGCTCTTGTGTGGTGTGCGGGTGGGCTTTGGTGTACAGCCAGAATTGCAGGCCGTACAGCAGGTGCGAGTGTTCATCGGCATGCAGTGCAAAAAAGCCTTTTTGTTGCACGATGGTTTCAGCCAGATGGCGGATGCGCGGTTCGATGTGGTTTATTTCGGTGATGTTTTGGCACAGCGTGGCTAGTAAGGGCGAGAAGGGTGCGTTGCGCACGGTTTGGAGCTGCTCCTGCTGGTATGCCTGGCTGTCGTCAAAAACTTCTTCGTTGACCAGGCCGCGGATGAAGCTGGCAAAGTCGGGCGCCAGCCAGGTGATGCGGTAATCGTCTTCCTGGTCGACGTGCACGACTTCGGGCTCGCCTTGCGGGCCACTCTGGCGGTAGTCGAGAAACACCATGTCGTGCCCGGCCGAGGGGCAGTCGCAAATGGCTATGCCTATGGGCGGGTAGCCCCATTCGTTAATATGAAATTGGCTGCCGAATGCGCCGCCGGTGGCGTAGCGTTTGTCGCACCCGATGCCCAGGATGCCGGTGATGGCGATGTGGTCTTCGGCCCATGAGGTGGCTTCAGTGGTGGGAAAGCAGGTGTTGACGGGGATGCCGCCATTGCGGGTGGCCTGCATGAGTTCAATGTAGGCCGCAGGCAGTTTGTAGCCGAGTTCGTTTTCCAGGCTGGCAATGGTGGCGGCATCGGGGTAGCTGCCAGTGTATTCTTTGGCGGCGTAGTCGCTGTCTTGCCAAAAATGGGTGAGGTCGAAGTTTGGAAAACAGGTGCTCGAGGTGCTTGTCATGGGTTGGCTGGTACTGGCTGGTATTCAGGGCGTCATGAGGCAGTGCAGGCTGGCGGGGTTGATGGTGCCCTGTTCGACAGCAAAGTAAATGGTGGTGGAGAACAGGTCTTCACCGGCGGCATGGGTGATGCGGATGCGGCATTTTTCCTGCAGGCACGCACCGGCAATGATGTTGTCGCCTTTGTACAAATAGGCCAGTTGGGTGGCAAGCAGGTTGCCAAGTGTGGGCTGGCTGACGTCTGCATAGTGGCCATAGCATGAGGATGCAGGGGGGATGACCATGTCGGTATGGCGCAGCAGGATGTTGAGCGCTGGCTCGGTTTGCAGCGGGTCGGGTTGTGCTTCGCTGGCGGCAGGTTGTGCCTGGGCGACGGTGGCTGTCAGCAGCAGGGCGGCCAGCAGGGTATGTATTGTTTTCATCAGCATGTCTCTTGGTGCGTTAAAGAGGGTGTAAAGCGGTGGCTGGAATGGCTGATGATAGCGTATGAAACGGTAACCCCCCTGGTGTAACCGAGAAGGGTGCTGGGGTGTAGCGCGGAAATGGTGGGGTTTATCGGAAAATGCACAGGGTCTGGCCCTTGTGCGACAGTATGTTGACTGTATGCCACAGGGGGCAGTGACAGATGTATGGCACAGGTGAAAAGGAATGCTGATGATGAAGTGTACTCAGTGGTTGCGGCAGATGCTTCTGTGCGGGTGCCTGCTGGTTTGTGCAGCTTTTGGGGTCGCAGCCGGTGTGCTGGAGGATGCACAGGGTGGTGATGTGCAGGCACAGTATGAGATGGGCGAGGCGTATTACTTGGGTAATGGCGTGGCGCAGGATTATCCGGCGGCGTTGGGGTGGTATTTGAAAGCCGCTGAGCAAGGGCATGATGCAGCGCAGTTCAGCGTGGGGGCGATGTATTATGAGGGGCTGGGGATTGCGCAGGATTATGCACAGGCCAGGGTGTGGTTTGAGAAGGCTGCGCAGCGTGGACATATGGATGCGCAGTATTTTCTCGGGTGGCTGTATTACGAGGGGCTGGGAGGGGCGCAGGATGATGCGATGGCAAATGCCTGGTTTGAAGAGGCCGCAGCACAGAATTATGCCGATGCGCAATACATGATGGGAACGATGTATCACGAAGGCAAAGGGGTGGATACAGATTATGTGATGGCGATAGCGTGGCTTGAAAAGGCCGCTGTGCAAGGCCATGCCGATGCGCAGTACAACCTGGGCGTGATGCATTATGAAGGGCTGGGAGTGGAGCCTGATTGCGGCATGGCGTTGCAGTGGTACGAGCAGGCCGCAGACCAGTCGCATGAGATGGCTGAAAACAATATCGGCCTTTTGTACAGGGACGGCTGTGGTGTGGTGCAGGACGATGAAATGGCCTTGGCTTATTTTGAAAGTGCGGCCAGTCGCGATTGTGCGCCGGCCCAGTACAACCTGGGCATGATGTATTACGAGGGAACAGGGGTTACGCAGGATGATGCCGCCGCGCTGGCATGGCTTGAAAAAGCGGCGGCGCAGGGGCTGGCTGAGGCTCAGTACAATCTGGGCGTGATGTACCGTGATGGTCAGGGTGTTGCGCAGGATAACCGCATGGCTGTGCAGTGGTATGAAAAGGCAGCCGCGCAGGGTTTGGCTTATGCGCAGAATAACCTGGGGGCGATGTATCTTAATGGGATTGGTGTTGATAAAGACAGGCAGGCTGCCAGGGCCTGGTTTACCCAGGCGGCACAGCAGGGCGATGCTCAAGCGCAGTACAACCTGAACCTGCTGGATCAGCATCAAGGCGGGTTGCTGCCACGTGAGGTAGCTGTGGTGGTAGGGCCATGGCTGTGGTCAGTTGTGGTGGTGGCGGTGATGCTGGTGTGGTTTATCCGCTTGCGCCGCAAGGCCAAGCACGGGGAATGACCCTGCGAGACCCCGTGAGGGGCATTACAGGGCTGGCCGGGGATGGTTGCGCGAGTGGCTGCGGAAATAGCTGCGGGAATGCTTATCTATAGGGCCGTGCTGGTCGTTTTTATTCGAACCAGTCGTGCAGTACGTTTTGTGCCTTCGTGTTGCCTTGTTCGGCGGCGCGTGTCATCCACAACTGGGCCTGCTGCTGGTTTTGCTGCACGCCCTTTCCATGGTAATACATGTACGATACGTTGAACTGGGCGTCAACATCGCCTTGCTGCGCAGCTTTCAGGTACCAGGAGAAGGCGGTTTCCAGGTTTTGCTGCACGCCTTCACCGCTGTAATACATGTGCGCAACGTTGAATTGGGCGTTGGCGTCGCCCTGTTGCGCGGCTTTCAGGTACCAGGAATGGGCGGTTTCGAGGTTTCGCTCCACGCCTTCGCCGATCTCATACATCATTGCGATGTTGAACTGAGCGGGAGTGTAGTCCTGCTGCGCGGCCTTGAGGTACCAGGAATAGGCATCTGCCAGACTGTGCCCGACACCTTCGCCCTTATGGTACATGCGCGCAACATTGAACTGGGCGTGCGCGTCACCTTGCTGGGCGGCCTTGAGGTACCAGGAGAATGCGGCTTCCAGGTCGCGCGCAATGCCATCGCCCTGATAGTAGTAAATTTCTGCCAGGCTATATTGGGCGTTGACGTGGCCTTGTTCAGCCGCTTTGAGGTACCAACTGGCTGCAGCGGCGTAGTCCTGCTGTATGCCCTGGCCTAAATCGTATTTCCGGCCCAGTTGGTACTGGGCCTGTGCGCTGCCCTGTTCAGCCTGCTGGCGCAGGGCGTTCAGTGGCTGGGCGGCGGCTGGAAATGCCAGGTAAAAACAGGCCATCAATAGCAATGCGAATTTTATGAAAAGGGTGCCTGGCATGGTGTGTGTATGTTTCATCATGGTGATTTGGGGGCTGGCTGCGTGTGTATGCATGTGTATGTATGAACACGTTGTCATGCGAGCCATTGTCAGGCCTGTGCTTTGTTACTGTCAATACCGGTGTCGGGATGGGGAGGCTGGCGGGTCAGAAAAGCGAAGGTGTTTTTGATGTTGGCTGTGGTGTTTACGCTGTCATACAGTGTTATGGTGACATGGCCGCACGCACACGGTTGTGGTGGCCAGTGGCCAGCGAGCAGCAGTCAGCGGGGGGGCAAGCTGTGGCAGAGGGGGCTTTAAAAAAACAGCCGCCGGCTTTGACTTGTGAATTTTTGCAGGTGTCAGGCCGGCGACTGTTGTTGTGACGGTGGTGGTGGCTGTGGCGGTGTGCAGCGGGTTTTTTTATTGAAACCGTTCGCGCAGTATCTGCCGCGCCGGTTTATCGCCCTGGTCGGCAGCGCGGGTAAACCACAGTTTGGCTTGTTCGTGGTCGCGTTTGACGCCTTCACCGGTGTAATACATCTGGCCGACGTTGAACTGGGCATCCACGTGCCCCTGCTCGGCGGCCTTCAGGTACCAGGAGAAGGCGGTCTGCAGGTTTTTGGGGACGCCGTCGCCCTGGTCGTACATGTCGCCCAGGCTGAACTGTGCTTCGGCGTGGCCTTGTTCGGCGGCTTTGCGGTACCAGGCAGCAGCGGAGGTGTAATCCTGTTTAACGCCTTCGCCGTTGTCATACATGTTGCCGACGTTGTACTGGGATTCGGCATGGCCCTGCTCGGCGGCTTTCAGGTACCAGGAGTAGGCGGTTTCGGTGTTTTGTTCGACACCGTCGCCCTGGTCATAGATGTTGCCCAGGTGGTATTGCGCTTCGGCATGGCCTTGTTCGGCAGCTTTAAGATACCAGGTGATGGCGGTGTCGTAATTCTGCGGCACGTCGTCGCCAAAGTCGTACATGCTTCCCAGTTCAAACTGGGCCTGGGCATCACCCTGCTCGGCCTGCTGGCGCAGGGTGTCCAGCGATGGCTGGGCTGTTGCTGGCAGGATCAGACACATGCATGCGATGAGGATGAGCAGCGGGTGCAGCAGATAGGCGATGGGGTTTTGGCGGTGATGTTTCATGCAGTGTTACCTATGATCATGCGATGTGTTTGTGAAAAAAGTCGGGGTTATTTGAGCATATTAAGTGCCTGCCCGGCTTTGGGATGGCCTTGTGCGGCCGCTTTGCCGTACCAGTAGCGCGCCTGCTGCAGGTCTTTGGGAACGCCGCGGGCGGTTTCGTACATTCGGCCCAGATTGTACTGTGCATTGGGGTGGCCCTGTTCAGCGGCTTTGCGGTACCAGGCGGCTGCGGCGGTGTAATCCTGCGGCACGCCCTGGCCGGTGCTGTAAATGGAGCCTAAGGCAAACTGGGCCTGGACAAAGTTTTGTTCAGCGGCTTTGGTGAGCCAGGTGATGCCGGTTTGCAGGTTGCGCGGTGCGCCCTGGCCGGAGAAGTACATGCCGCCCAGGTTGTACTGGGCCATCGGCTCCCCGTGTTCGGCGGCTTTGGTGAGCCAGTTGAGCGCGGCCTGGTGATCCTGTGGTACGCCTTCGCCGCTGTAATAGCTGGTGCCCAGCACGGTCTGGGCCTGAGGCAGCCCTTGCTGGGCGGCTTTGGTGATCCATTGAATGGCCGTGGCGTTGTTTTTTTCGACGCCTTCGCCATCGCGGTACATGATGCCCAGTTCGTACTGTGCCTGCATGTGGTTTTGCTCGGCGGCTTTGAGCAGCCAGTCGTGTGCGGCACGGTAGTCCGTGGTGGTGCCCTGGCCGGTGAAGAGCATACGGCCCAGGTTGTATTGGGCGTCGGCATCGTCCTGGAGTGCAGCTTGGCGAAACCAGTCGAATGCGGTGCGGTCGTTTTGGGTGACGCCGGTTCCTTTTTCATACATGACGCCCAGCATGTTCTGTGCCGGTGCATAGCCTTGCTCGGCTGCTTTGAGAAACCATTGGGCGGCGGCCTGCGGGTTGCTGTCGGGCGTTTGTGTTTCGTAGTATCTCCAGGCCAGTTTGTATTGGGCCTGGACGTCGCCTTGGTCGGCCAGCTCGCGCAGTTCGTCGAGCGGCTGGGCTGTGACGGACAGGCTCAGGCACAGGCCGGTGAATAAGGCGATTAGAAAACGGGGCAGAAGTATGGATGTGTATGGGTGTTTCATGGCGGAGTGTTATCAGGGCTGATGGGGTTTTCAAAAAGTTCTAACAGTGCCTGCTGGGCATCGGCGCTGTTTTGCCGGGCCGCCTGGGTGAACCAGTAGCGCGCCTGCCCGGTGTTGCGGGTGGCGCCTTCACCGCTGGCGTACAGGCAGCCCAGATTGTATTGCGCATCGGCATAACCCTGTTGGGCTGCTTGTGTGTACCAGTAGCATGCCTGTTCAGTGTCGCGGGGAAGGTTTTCACCACTGGCATACAGGCAGCCCAGGTTGTATTGCGCTTGGGCATGGCCCTGTTGGGCCGCTTGTGTGTACCAGTAGCATGCCTGTTCGGTGTTGCGGGTAAGGCCTTCGCCGCTGGCATACATGCAGCCCAGGTTGTACTGCGCATCGGCATAACCTTGCTGGGCCGCCTGCAGGTACCAGTGGGCGGCAGCGGCATGGTCTTGTGCAACGCCTGTTCCAGTGTCGTACATGACGGCCAGTTGGTGCTGGGCGCGTGTAAAGCCTTGCTGTGCCGCCTGTAAAAACCAGTGGATTGCGGTGCCGGGGTTGGGGTCAATGCCTTGGCCGTTTTTGTACATCAGCCCCAGGTTGTATTGGGCATCGGCATTGTTTTGTCTGGCTGCCTGGCGGTACCAGTGGGCAGCCATGGACGGGTTCTGGTTCACGCCCTGGCCGTAAAAATAGGCGGCTCCGAGGTTGTTCTGCGCATCGGCGAGTCCTTGTTGGGCGGCCTGTGTGTACCAGTAAAAGGCTTTGGCGTGGTTTTGTTCAATGCCTTCGCCGTTGGCGTAGCTGTATGCCAGGTCGTGTTGTGCCTGGGCGTGCCCTTGTTCAGCGGCTTTGAGGTACCACTGTGCGGCAAGTTGGTGGTTCTGGCCAACGCCCAGCCCTCTGTCGTAGATGTGTGCAAGGCGGTACTGGGCATGCGCATCGCCTTGTTCAGCCGCCTGGCAGATGGCATGCAGCGCGTCGCCGGCATCAGGCGCATCGGGCATAGCGCATGTAGCCGGTGCCAGCAGGCGCTGGTATATGTTGTATAAGCGGTGCGGTGTCATGGTGTGTGCCTAATGTCTGGAGTCTGTGTGGTTTAGCCATGATGATACTGTATGTGTGCCCAGGTGGGTAGAGGGTTTGGGGTGGCTGCACTAGGCCATGCATGGGGCCGAGACTGCTGTTTTTGTGAGGAAATGGCGGCTTTTTGCTATGGGCGACAGGTATTTGGTTAAACTGGCGGTGTGGGTATCATGGCTGCTGTGTGTATGTTTGCGCAGGGGCGGTCGGGGGCAAGTGCAACAAGCAAGGAGATGGGGCAATGGCAATGAATCAGCCGGTTAATCGGCGGGTATGGGTTCTGGGGGCGCTGGCTGCGGGCGTGGCGCCGTGGCTTGGCGGGTGTGGTTCTGTGCTGCAAGGCGGCACAGCGCTGGCGCGCGGTGATATTCAGGAGCAACTGGCAGCGCTGGAGCGCTCGGCACAGGGGCGGCTGGGTGTGGCTGCGCTGGATATGGCCAGCGGCAGCACGGTGCTGTACCGCAGCGATGAGCGTTTTGCGATGTGCAGCACATTCAAGATGGTGGCGGTGGCGGCGGTGCTGCATTACAGCATGCATGATGACAGCCTGATGGCGCAGCAGATTGTTTATGAAGCGGCTGATCTGGTGTCGTATTCGCCGGTGACGGAAAAGCATGCCGGCAGCGGTATGAGCGTGGCGCAGTTGTGTGCGGCAGCCCTGCAGTACAGTGACAATACGGCGGCCAATCTGCTGGTGCAGTTGGTGGGTGGGCCGCAGGCGGTGACGGCGTTTGCGCGTTCGGTGGGGGATGAGGTGTTCCGGCTGGACCGCTGGGAGCCGGAGCTGAATTCGGCGATTCCGGGCGACGAGCGTGATACGACTTCACCGCTGGCAATGATGCTCAGCACCCGCAAGCTGTTGCTGGGCGATGCGCTGGGTGAAGCGCAGCGTGCCCAGTTGCAGGACTGGATGCGCGGCAATGCCGTGGGCGGCCAGCGCATACGCGCCGGAGTGCCGCCGGGCTGGATTGTGGCCGATAAGACGGGCAGCGGCGCCTATGGTGTGAGTAATGATGTGGGGGTGCTGTGGACGCCGCAGCAAAATCCGCTGGTGCTCGCAGTGTTTTTTACCAGGCTGGTTCCCGATGCGAAGCCTGATGATGCGGTGGTTGCGCAGGCGGCCAGGCTGGTGACGGGGTGGCTGCATACGGCCGTGGCTTAATTAAACTTAAACGGCGGGGGCGGCTGCGTGGCAGCGTTTGCGGACCTGGCGGATTGGCCAGGGTGAGGAAGTAGATGGCGTCAAAAGTGGCGTTGGCCGCGGAGGTAGTATCAGCCGATGTTTTCAACCGAGGGAGCATCAAGTACGCGGCAGTTGAGGTGGTTGTCGTAGTAGATGCAGTCGTTCAGAAATTCATCAATGGTGCTGGCGTGGAACCAGGCCAGCCCGATTTCGGGGTTGCACAGAGCATCGGTTTGTTCAGCCAGGCTGAGGAGCCCGAAGTTTTCAATTTCCATCTGGGTTGCCAGTTCCTGCGGGTTGCCGCAACCGATGTACATGTTGTGGTCAAGGCTGGCGATATGGCCCTGGTAGCGGCCATGCAGAATTTCAACGAAGGGGCTGCCGCCTTTGTCTTCACCGATCGGGAAGAAATAGGGGGCCAGCAGGTCGCCGGGGTTGTAGCAGTCGCGCAGGTCATAATAGGTTTCGCCGGTGTCCAGACCATACAGTGTGCGCAGGTATGGGCCTGTTTCTTCTGTGTCTGATGGCACTAGGCTGGGGTGTGTGCCATTGTAGTCGTCCAGCAGGTCCAGGTCGGCGCCGTTTTGTGTCAGCAGGTAATGGGCATAGGCATTGCTGAAGCCGGCGTTGCGTTGCAGCTCTCTGACGCTTTCCGGCTCAGGCAAACGGTAACCTAAGTTATTGGGAAAATTGAGTTTTTGCATGTATTTTCCTGCGGTGTGAAAAGGCTTCAGGCGAAGTGGGTGAATGTGGTGCCCTGATGTGTTGAGACTGTAGCGGCTAAGCACAGGGCTGTCAAAGTGTTGTCTGTGCGGGAGGTGGTATCTGCTGGTGTGGCACCTGGCAGGTGCTGTGCAGTGCGGCGGGTCATTGGGCGTGAAATGGGGCGGCCTGTGTACAATTGCGGTTATGGAAAATGAACACCGGGAACGGGATTGCGAACGGGAGCGACGGACTGCGGTTTTGCACTGTATTGTGAAGCGGCGGTGGCAACCGGGCGGGTACACTGGGTATGACCGTGTATGCCCGCAGGCGTGTGTGACGTGTGACGGTGAATGGATGTGAAGCCAGTAAGGGCGGGGGTGTATGAGCAAGGGTGAAAGTGCAAAGAAGGGCCGGCGTGTCCGTATTGGTGTTGCGGCAGATAAGGCGGCAGGTGCAGATTTGCTTGATGCTGAGGTGAACGCTCAGGCTGAGAACACGGCTGACAGCCCGCAGGGCAGCGCAGACCTGGGGGGTGCGGTTGTTAAAGGTGGCGATGTGCGTGTTGGTACGGCCGCGCAGGCTGAAGTGCAGCCCGAAGGGGCATCCAAGGCGCAGTCAAAAGTGCCGAAAAAAGTGTCACAAAAAGGTTCTGGCGCCCCGGGGGCTGGAAAGCAGGGTAAACGCCCGGCGGCGAATGTTTCGGTCGGCAAGAAGAAAAAGGGCCGGCGCTCGAAAGCCGGGCAGTATAACCGGGGCGTGCTGGTGGCGACTGGCGCGGCGATTGTGGTGGTGCTGCTGTTGATGGTGGCATTGGCCGCGATGATGGGCGAGAAGCCGCCCGCTGCGGTGAATGCACCGGTTGAGCAAGCCGTGCAGGCTGGGGAGTCCGGGGAGGCGCTGGAAGGGGCTGAAACGGCGCCGCAGCCAGAGCAATCACCACAACAGCAGACAGGGCAACAGATAGATCAGCAGACAGAACAGGGGCCAGACCGGCAGGAGTCTGTTATTCAGCCGCATGAAGGGCTGGTGCAGCAGGGTGGCGTGCCGGAAGTGATGCAGCAGGAGCAGGATGCGCAGGAGCCGGAAGTGGTGCAGGAGCCCGCACCTGCACAGGACATGACGGAGGTGTTTGGCCTGAAGCTGGGGCAGCCTTTGGCGTTGCCAGCGTGTGTGCCGGCGGAGGTGCGCCGCATTCCCGGGGTGCCGGATGAGGAGTTCAAGGAACTGGTGCGCCGCATTTATGCCGAGCCGATGGTGATGTGTGTGCGCCGTGATGTCGGGCAGGGGCTGGTGAATGGGGTGTCGCATGAGCAGGTGATGGTTTTTTTCCCTGTAGGGGCACAGCCTTCGATGGGGGATTTTCACTGGGCGTTCGGTTATCTGGATGATGCGGGCCGGCTGATGAAGGTGCTGTTCCAGGCGCGGGCGGATTCGCAGCAGGTGGTGATGCAGCGGCTACGGCTGATGCTGGGCGCGCCGCAGCGGGTGGAGATGGATACGGTGGATACGGCACGCGTGAAGTCGGCTTTCTGGGATAAGGGGGGGCTGACGGTGCTGTATGCCGAAGAGGGCCGGCTGGACCGGCACGGCGTGGTGACGGTTCTGGCCAAGTGATATGAATAAGCATGACGCCTTGGCGTGCGGCCAGTGTGGCGTTGCTTTGCAGGCGTTTCAAGAGGGCTCATGCCAGGGGGTGCGTTGCCTGCAGTGCGGCTGGTCGGCCGTGACTTCCTGTATTGAAGGGATTGTGCTGGATGAAACGGTGTATGCTGTTCATGTGCTGAATGGCAGCTTTCAAAATGTGCAGCACATCAGGGTGATTGCCGCTGTGGCGTCGGTTAATTTTTTGGCAGCGAAAGATTTGCTCCGACAGGAACGCCCTGTTGTGTTTGAGGGGGCGGCCCGGGATGTGAAAAGGGTACGTGATATGCTGGCTGCGCAGGGGATTGAGAGCATGATACGGCCGGATTTCAACTGGTGAGCAGATGTTGCAGGCGGCTGCCGCGGATCAGTTCAAATTGAGAGGGAAGGTGCGGATATGTCGATAGAGTTTTTGCTCACGACGTTGCTGATTGTGGTGTCTCCGGGCGTGGGGGTGATTTATACACTGGCCGCCGGCCTGGCACATGGGAGCAGGGTCAGTTTGGCGGCCGCTTTGGGATGCACGCTGGGGATTGTGCCGCATCTGACAGCGGCCATGCTGGGATTGGCGGCCGTGATGCACACGAGTGCGCTGGTGTTTAATGCTGTGAAGTTTGCCGGTGTGGTTTACCTGCTGTATATGGCCTGGGGCATGCTGAAGGGGAAAGGGGCATTGAGTGCCAGCAGCCTGCAGCGGCCAGTGGCGCAGCAGGCAGCGCCGTCGTACCGGCGGGTGGTGGGTCATGGTATTTTGGCCAATGTGCTTAATCCCAAGCTGTCTGTTTTTTTTCTGGCGTTTTTGCCGCAGTTCATTAGCGTGCAGGACGCGTATCCTTTATGGCGCATGGCGGAGTTATCGGGTGTTTTCATGCTGATGACGCTGGTGGTGTTTTGCGCTTATGGTGTTTTTGCCGCAGCCATGCGTGACCGGGTTCTGAGCCGACCGCATGTGCTGGCATGGCTGCAGCGCAGTTTTGCGGCGGCGTTTGGTCTGTTGGCGGCCAGGCTGGCGCTGACTGAGCGGTGAGAGGGTACTGAGAGATCACTGAGAAAGCACTGAGAAAGCACTGAGAGGTTGGCAGGTGTTGGCGGCGTTCACATGACATGCTGCCACAAGCGTAGCATGCCCGGATGGCAAGTCAAAAGAAGTCAACCAGAGTTTCCCGCAAGCCCACGGTGTTTCATGCTGCACTGGCAGATGTGATTTGTGAACGTCTGTCGCTGGGTGAGAGCCTGAATGTAATTTGCAGCGAAAGTGGCATGCCTGCCCGCGCCACGGTGTACCGCTGGCTGGAGGAGCAGACGGCTTTTGCCGCGCAGTATGCGCGTGCGCGTGAGCGGCAGGCGGAGTTTTTTCTGGATTTGATTGTGGATGAAACGAGCGCGATTGACGCCAGCACCAGTGTGTCGGTGCAGGCGGCCAAGTTGCGCATTGATACGCTCAAGTGGATGATTGGCAAGCTGCTGCCGCGCAAGTACGGCGAGCGCGTGGCCGTGGGCGGCGCCGAGGAGTTGCCCGCCATCAAGTCAGAGGCCTCGGTGGCGCTGGAGCCGGGGGTGGCGTATTTGAAGATGATTGGCCGGGTGTAGGTCTTCCGCTTTCAGCCTTCCGTCTGCAAGGCTTTCTGGCGGGTTGCAGGGGAATCGGGTGCACCAGGGCGCAAGGCACGGGAGAGCATAAAGCACAAAGCATAGGGCTCAGGCGGCTTTTTGTGCCAGGCTGTTCTGGTGCGCGATGATGGGTGGTGGTATCAGGTCGAACATGGCCTGAAAGCGCGGGTGCACCGGCACGCCTTCGTAGTAGAAGTGGTGCTGGTCGTAAGCGATCAGGTATTTGGCCTGTCCGGCTTTTTCCAGGCTGACCAAGTGCGCGGTGTAGCCGTCGGCACCCTCGATCGGTTTGCCGTGGTAATAGAGGTTGTTTTCGCTGGTGTAGTAAGCACTGCTGGGATAGCTATGGGTGATGAGTTGCCGGTCCAATGAATAGATTTTTTTGGTGAGCGGGCGAAAGGCGTTCGGGTGTGCTTTTCGCACACGCTGGCCCAGGTGGTAGACGTGGTGTTCGTCAAACGCGTACATGCGCAGGTAGCCGATGGTTTCGGGAAAGTCGAAAAAGCCGAAGCTTGCGGGGTTTTTGCTTTTGATGGTTTTGATGTTGTGCCTGCCTTTGTCAAAAAAGCAGTAGAGCTGGTTTTTGTCTTGCCCCCAGGCGCATTCGCCGCCGTGATAGTAGACAAAGCTTTCGGGGTCGGCGCCGGGCACGGGCTGGTTGCCGAACCAGACGGTGCGGTCGTCTTTGGCCATCAGGTTGTTGAGCCGGTGCCAGCAGCCGTACTGGGTGATGGTGCGGGTGAGTTCGGCGCTGATGGTGCGGTCTTTGAGCGGCTGGAAATGCTGCACATGGGCCGTTTTCAGGCGCAGCCGGAGCTCCAGCGGCTTGGTGTAGAAGACCTGGTTGTTTTCGATCTGGTACATAAAGTGTTCTCCAAAGATGTTGCTGGCATTCTAGGCAGGGGCTGTGGCGGCAGCCGGCTGTTTTTTGTGGCGTATCAGGCTGTGATACCGGTGGGCCGACGGAGTGATACTTTGGCCGGTGTGTACCAGGCAGGGCAGGTGAGATAAACCTCAAAATATGAATGGGTTCGAGGCGCAGGGCGCGCTGGAGTTTGATTTTTTTTTCATACCAGATCAGCCGGTTGGATTTTGAACAGCAGTTGTTCGGGAGAAAAAGTTTTTATAATTTTGCGAGAAACCGCTTGAGCGATGCCGTTGCATCGCTGTCAAAAGATGAATGAGAAGAAGCGCGGTTGGTGTGTGATGTAGCAGGCTGTCGCACGTGGCTGACCGGGGCCGGATGGTGTTGCCGGAATTTCAGGGCGTTGTTTGCTGTAAGGCAGTTCGGGGGCAGGCCGTGCAGGTCTGGACCCTCAGGGGCTGCTGTGCTGATGGCACAAGAATAGCTACAGCCAGCAGGGCAAAAAATTCTGGCAAAGGAGGAGACATGATCGATCCGGATTTGATAACGGCAGTCAATCGCAGGCTGGCACAGCACCAGAAATGGCTGAGGGATAAAACGGACGGGCAGCGTGCCAGTCTGGCAGAGTTGAATCTGAGCGGGTACGACTTGCATGGCATGGATTTGCGTGAGGCCGATTTGAGCCGTGCGGTGCTGGACAGTACCGATCTGGATGAGGCGGATTTGAAGGGGTGTGACCTCAGCGGGGCACGGCTGCGCCATGCGAGGCTGGAAAAGGCGTGTCTGCGGGAGGCTGATCTGTACCAGGCGGATTTGACGGGGGCTAAATTATGCGGTGCGGATTTGCGTGAGACGGATTTGCGCCAAACGCGTTTATATCAGGCGGATCTGAGTGAAGCTAATCTGCAGGAGCTCAAGCTGCGGGGCATAAGGCTGAGTGGCGTGCAGCTTTATGGTGCCAATTTGTGCATGGCGGATTTGCAGCGGGCAGATTTGCATGAGTGCCGTATGCGCAATGTGAATTTGAATGGTGCGAATCTGTACCAGGCCAATTTGCATGATGCCGAGCTGAGTTTTGCCAAGCTGCGTGATGCCAATTTGTACGGTGCCAATCTGAGGGGTGCATATTTGGACCGGGCCGACCTGCGGGCAGCGCAATTGTGCCGTGCGGATCTGAGTGCGGCCAGGCTGGAAGATGCAGATTTGCGTGGCGCCAATCTGAGTGAGGCGGTGTTGTGGGGTGCTGATCTGACCGGTGTGAATTTGCAGGGCGCCAGCCTGTCAGGGCTGAAGCTGGGCAATGGCCGGGAGGTGATGACGGTCCAGATGCGGTGCTGCCAGGTGGTGTATACCGCCGAGGTGATGGTGATGCAGTGCAAGCAGTATCCGCTGGCGCAGTGGTGGGCGTTTGATGATGCCGATATAGCCGCTTTGCTCACAGATGACGGGCTGGCCTGGTGGCTGGTGTATAAGCCTTTGTTAAAGGCGTGGATTGCTGCCAATCCGGCGGTCGCCACAGGCCATGAAGGTGAACAAGCGCTTGCAACCGAGGGTTGCACGCTGGCGCAGGATTAGGCCGGAATAAGCTGGAATAAGCCGGATTCGCCGGGCTGGCCAATTCAGCCTGCCGTGCCGTTGATGCGCTTGCCCTGGGGTGAAGGCCGTGGCTGGTTGCTGGGGCAGCCTGGTTCGGATATGCCTGGTTATGCAGCGCTTTGTAAAAGTGGAGTGCTGTTATAAACTTGGGGCCACGTATTGAGCCGTTTAACGGAGGGTAATTTCGATGTCAGGGTTCTTTTTTAGAATAGCGGCGACAGTGGCTGCAATGGCTTGGGCGTTGTGCGCAGTGGCTGCACCGCAGGAAGGGCCGGATGCGCCGTCCATGGCAGCGACTGAAATGTTGCCTCAGGTTGAGCAGATCATGCATCCGCAGCGGCCGCAGCGGGATTTTTTGCTGCAGGATGTGTATGTGGGGCTGTTTGCGCTGGATGTGCCTGCGGACATGGACTATATGGCCATTGGCGCGGATGTGATGCTGAATAATTATGATTATCTGGAACAGGCGCTGGCGGCCGGCGGCGGACCGACGCGCGATCAGTATGACGTGCCGGAAAATCATTATCAGGACGGGGAACCGCTGAAATTAAACATACAGGTGGACGGGAAGGATTTTGTGTTTGCCTGCAGGTGGCTGGATGTGGATGACTGCGTGGCGCAAACGGTTGCGCGCAAGGCCGATGTGGCGGCATTGATTGAGCGCAACGGGGCGTTGCTACAGCGTTATGTGGCGATTCAGCGGTTGCCGAACTATGGTGGTTATTTTTATCGGGTAATCGACCGTTTACCCAGTTACCATTACGCCTTGCGGCTTTCTGAGTTGCGGCTGGCGCAGGCGCTGGTTGCGCTGGATGCAGGCGATGCGGATACGGCTTTTGCGTTGTTGCAGGCTGAGGCGGATTTTGCCCGGCGCATGCTGGTTCAGGAAAAAACGCTGATCGGGAAGATGGTTGCGATCAATGAGGTTTATACGGTTTACCATACGCTCAGTGTGCTGCTGGACAGCCCGCAGATGCGGCCTTATCTGCACGATGAGCGGTTGCAGGCGCTCATTGCGCCGTTGAGTGTAGATGAGCAGAAAGCGATGGTGGAGGGGTTTGCGGGGGAGCGCAATTTCATGATGTATACCCTGTGGCTGTATAACGTGGGTGTGGAGGAGGAGTTGGCGCAGGGGCCTCAAGGTGTGGTGAACTGGCTGGTGGTTCAGGCCAGCTATGATCCGGAGGCTTCGGAGAATCTGATTTTTCTGACCATGCAGCCGATGCTGGACCGGGCGGCTTTGAGTATGGATGAGGTGGCCGATTTGTATGCCCGCGATGAGCTGCCTGCGCCGGGGCAAGCACGCCGTGCTGTTTTTGATGCGCAGATGGCGCTGCAAAATGAGCGCCGGCAAAACGGTGAGCTGGTGCCGTCGAACTGGCTTGTCGAACAGGGGATTGGAGATACGCTGGATACGTTTGATGTGTATCTGAACCGTTTTTATGATGTGCACAGTTATCTGATGCTGGTGCATACTAAGTATCAGTTGGTGAGCGCGGGTGTACGTGCGGCGCAGGCCGATGCGTTTATGCGCGATACGGCGCTGCGGGCGTATCACCCGATTACGCGTGAGCCGTTTGTCTGGGATGCCCAGGCGCAGACGCTGAGTACCGCGTGGATTGCGCAGCAGCTTCCGACCGGGGCCAGGGGTAGTAACCAGAATCCTGATCCGATGCTCAGGAATGCGGTGCATTTGCGCCTGGCGGACCAGTGATGCCATGGTCGTGATGCGATGGGTGGATTGGCTGCGTTTGCAGTAGGGGATGTGGATGATGAAGGATGACCCGTATGATGTGATTTGCCCGGCTTGCGGGCAGATGGCGCAGTTTCATGAGCCGTTTGTGTTTTTGAACCGCACGCCGAAAAAGGATGAGCAACATCTATACCACCAGTGGGGTGGCTGGTATGTGATGGAGCGGTTCCCGCATTTGCTGCGGTGGACGCCACCGCAAAGTTCTTCTGACCAGGTTTTGCGCGGTGCTGGCGATGACAAGCCGGGTTACCAGAGGTGGCACAAGGGTGTGGTGTTGTGTTCGCATTGTCACGATAACCGTGTGCATGTGCTGTCATGGCCGGAGGATGCGTGGTGGCGATGGGAGGTTCGCGGCAGGTTGCTGTATGCGCGCAACCGTCAAGACGCGTTGCGGATCCTGGCGTTTGTGCGCCAGAAATTACGGCCTAAAAGGTGGTTTCGCAGTAGCCTGGGACATGTGCCGACGCATTTCCTGACCGAGCAGGTGCGCGATGAGGTGGTGAGCAGGATGCAGCGGTCTTTGCTGGGCAGCTAGGGGCGCCCGGCCTGTTGCCGACCTGCACCATGGATGGCGGGAGACGCGGTGCTGATGGCGGCATCATGCCACCGCGTGTGGGTTTGGCTTAGGTTCTGGCTCAGCGGTAATGGGGCCGTGAATTGTGCTGTGAAGGTGGCCGCGATGAGGAGCGGTTTGATTTGCAGAAGGTCATGACTTCTCTTTTTTCGAGGCTGGTTTCTGTATAGCATACGATGCCGTTGCTGCCGATGATGGTGTTGCCTTCGCGCGTGTAGACGGTGCCGTTGGAACCCCACAGGCTGCTGCCCCTGAGCTGATAGATAATGTTGTTGCTGGCGTAGATGGTGTCGCCGTTGATGCGGTAGACTTCGCCATAGTTGGTGTAGATGTTGCGGCCTTTGATCTGGATGGCTGAGCCGTCTGAGCCGACGACTGCGTCGTTGTTGCGGTAGTAGGTGACGTCTGATTTGCCGCGGATGGCGGCCAGAAAGTCGGTAAAGTCTGCTGCTGACGCGCTGCCGATGCAAAGGCTGAGTATGCTCAAGGCCAACAGTATTTTTTTCATGGTCTTTTCCCCAGTTTTTGGTTTTTTGATTTGGTTGTTAGTTTATCTGAATCGGTTTAATGGCCTGTTACATCCGGGTAAAGTTTTGTAAAACGGATGGTGTTGCATGGATTCCGTAGCCATGTTATGTGTCTGAGAGAATCCGGCGTTGTACCAATGCTGTGAGCAGCGTTGCGTGTGGGGTTGTGCGCGGGCCTGTCAGACGGGATTGGGGCGGTATACGGGCAAGGCATAAGGTATACAACAGGCGATATCACCGGCGTGACTGCTGGGCGCGGTACGGCGCAGCAGTGCAAGGGGATAAATCATTCAGTTTTTTGGGCGCGGTTTTTGCGGGCCGGCTTTGGTATGGCGCGTGTGTGTGGCAGGCTGTGCAGCGGGTGTTGTTGCGGACGGTGTTACGGGTGCTGCGTCATGGGCGAAAGCGGGCCGGGCAAAGGTGAGCAGGCTCAGGCGTTCGCGCAGGAATGCGATGAAGCGCTGTGTTTTGGCGGGCAGCAGGCGGGTTTCGGTGAGCGCGTAGACGGGCACGGGTGTGCCCTGCCACTGGGGCAGGATGTGGCGCAGTTGTCCGCTGGCGAGGTCTTCGGTAACGACTTCTGCGGGCAGCATGATGATGCCCATGTCGAGTGTGGCCAGGCGGCGCAGCATGCCGACGTTGTTGATGGCAAAGCGGCTGTGGATAGGGATTTCCACGGTCTGGTCCGCGTTGTGCAGGGTCCATGTGCTGACTTTGGGAAAGTGCAGGCAGTCGTGCTGCTCAAGCTCGTGCGGGTGGGTGGGCTCGCCGTGGTGTTCCAGATAGCGCGACGTGGCGTAGAGGTGGCTGGACAGGCGGGTGAGCTGGCGTGCGATGAGGCTGGAGTCGGGCGGCTCGCCGATACGGATGGCGACATCGACCGGGTCGCTCACGAGGTCGGCGCGGCGCGGGGTGAGGTCAAATTCAAAACGGATGCCGGGGTACAGGCGGGCAAATTCGGCAATGAGCGGGGTGAGGAAAACGCTGGCAAAGTCGACCGGCAGCGACGCGCGCAGGGTGCCGCTGGGCTGTGCAAGCAGGTCGCCAAGCTGTTCGTGCGCCAGGCGGGCTTCGTGGACAATGCGTTTGCAGCGATCGTAGTAGATTTGCCCGGTTTCGGTGAGTTCGATTTTGCGGGTGGTGCGGTGTAATAGGCGCAGGCCGATGGCCTGCTCAAGCGCCTTGATGCGCCGTGACAGGGTGGAGTTGGGCACACCGGTGATTTCAGCAGCGCGGCGAAAGCTCATGGCGTTGACGACTTCGACAAACAGGGCCATGTCATTGAGGAGTTCCATGGATGATGCTCCGTTTTATTGCGCCATAAATGAAATAATATTTTCCATTTTACCGTCTTTATTCCATTTTCATATTTATTGACAATAAAACCATGGTTCAGTCAATACAGTAAAGGATTAAAAAGATGAGTAAGTTATTCACCCCCGTTCAGATGGGCGGCCGCTATACGCAGCCTAACCGCCTGGTGATAACGGCCTGATGGGATGAACGGTGTTTGTGTGTTGATGGTTGATGCAGGCGGGGGCGGTATGTTTTCGTCTGCTGGAGAGGAGAATGATCATGAGTTGCGAAAAATTGGATGCAGGCAATGCGGCCATGTTGTTGATTGACCACCAGGTGGGCACGATGGGCTGGGTGAAGTCGATTGGATTTGAAGAGCTGAAGCGCAATGCGCTGATGCTGGCGCAGGCCGCGCGGATTCTCAAGCTGCCGGTGGTGCTGACTTCGAGCATGGAGGATTATGTGCAGGGGCCTTTACTGAGCGAGCTGGAGACGATTTTGCCGCAGGCGTTTGCCGCACGTATCCGGCGGCGCGGGATTGTGAATGCGATGGAGGATGAAAGCTTTGCCAGTGCGGTCCAGGCAACCGGGCGCAGAAAGCTGATTATTGCCGGGGTGACCAATGATGTGTGTACGGTGTATCCGGCGCTGAGCCTGGTGCGTGATGGTTATGAGGTGCAGGTGGTGGCTGATGCCGGTGGCTCCCCAACGAAGATGGCAGATGACATTGCATTGCGGCGCATGGAGCGCGGTGGCGTGACGCTGACCAGTACCAACCAGTTGATTGCCGAGCTGGCCGGCAGCTGGAGCACGCCTGAAGGCGGAGAGCTGGTGCAGGTGATGATGGGGGCGCTGCAGGGCGGATAGTTCAGCGCAGTTCATCTGGACCGCTGATGCGGTGGAAAAGCCTTTCGTCTTTGGGCGGAGGGCTTTTTTGTGTGGCTGTGTGGCGGTGGAATTACGCGGATGCTAGTCCCAGTAGGTTCTTGTTTTGTATGCGGGGATTGTGTTTCTTTGGTAGGGGTTTATATGAAACCGTGCTTTGTCTTTTAAAGGGTATTCATTTGCAGCAGAAAAAGCCTGCTGAACCGCCTCATGAAATGCCGGGAGATCCTTTGCTAACAGGCGTTCAATGTCTTTATGGTAAAAGCTGTATGAACAGTAATCGACGCTGAGCCAGTACAGAGCATTTTGGTGGAAAAAACTGTAATTGCGATAGGTTGACCTGCCGTTTAAGTAGAATGATTGCGGGCCGTACAGCAGATAGCTGTCGTTTTCTGCGTCTATCATCCAGTTGCGGTTGCTGAGTATGGAGGACTCGCTTTGTTCGAGGATGTCTGAGCGTTCGGGGCTTTTTGCAATTGCGTCCTGATATTTTTTCTCTCTTGTCTGTTCTTTTTCAAGCCATTCGTGCATGAATTCTTCTCTGTAGGATAGGCAGTTGGCATTTTGATGCATGTGCGTTTGCAGGTCGGTGATGATACGCGCCCAATTTTTTGGCTGTATTTTTTCCATGACATAAGGCATTAGATTTCTCCTGGCTGTGGTTTGATTTTATCCGGGGTTCCCGTTGTTGCGGCTATCTGTTTTTTTGAATGATGTGCTCATGTTCACATAAAGTGTTGCAGCGCTTCTACCATGCTGCATGGCCGGGGTTCAGCAGGAGTGTTTGATGAGATGGGGCTGCCCGGAGTTCTCAGCAGGAGCATGGCGGTATTGAAAACATCGACAACATCGGAGGCATCGGCAAAGGTATCAGCGGCAGCAGCATTGGATGAGATGGGCGCTGTTGATCTGGATTGGCTGGCGCCGGATTATGCGCCGGTGTGGCAGGCGCGTAGCGCACGGCTGGCTCTTTTGCAAGCTGATGCGCAGTTGCTCTCAGCGGTGAAAGCACATTACCGCGAGGAGCCGGTGGCGTTTATCAGCGACTGGCTGTGTACGTTTGACCCACGCCATGTGGAGGTGGGGGGCGATGCGCTGACGCCGTTTGTGCTGTTTGAGCGCCAGGCCGAGTGTGTGCGCTGGCTGGTGGCGCGCTGGCGCAGCCGCGAGGACGGGCTGGTTGAAAAAAGCCGCGACATGGGGGTGTCGTGGCTGTGTGTGGCCGTGGCGGTGTGGATGTGGTTGTTTCATCCTGGAGTGGTGATCGGGTTTGGTTCACGCAAGGAGGAGTACGTGGATAAGGTGGGCGACCCGAAGTCGTTGTTCTGGAAGGTGCGTACGGCGTTGCAGTATTTGCCGCGTGAGTTTTTGCCTAAAGGGTATGACGAGAAGAGGCATGCGCCGGCGATGCGCATCATCAACCCGGAGAATGGCGCGGTGATGGTGGGCGAGGCGGGCAGCAATATCGGGCGAGGTAACCGCACGTCGATTTATTTTAAGGATGAGTCGGCGTTTTATGAGCAGCCCGAGGCGATTGAAGCGGCGCTGAGCCAGACGAGTAACTGCAAGATTGATGTGAGTACGCCCAACGGGGTGGGTAATCCGTTTTACCGCAAGCGGCATGGCGGGCGCGTGCCGGTGTTTGTGTTTGACTGGCGGGATGATCCGCGTAAGGGCACGGATTGGTATGCACGCCAGCAGGCGCTGCTGGATGCGGTGGTGCTGGCGCAGGAGGTGGACCGTAATTATGCGGCGTCGGTGAGCAATACGTATATACCGGGTGATGTGGTGAGCCAGTGTATGCGCTGCGGCCCGGCCGATGTGCATGCGCTGGGGCCGTTGCAGGTGGGCGTGGATGTGGCGCGGTTTGGTGATGATAAGAGTGTGATTACGCTGCGCCAGGGGCGTGTGGTGTTTCCTCAGGTGGTGTTCGGCCAGGCCGATGTGGTGGATGTGGCGGGCCGGGTGAAGGATGTGGTGCATGACTGGGGCGGTGTTTATAGCCGCCAGCGGGGTGCCGGTGTGGCACAGATTGCGGTGGATACGATAGGTATTGGCGCGGGGGTGGCGGATATTTTGCGGCGTGAGTTCGGGCCGGTGGTGGTGGATGTGAATTCGGCGCTGCGGCTCTCAGACGGGCAGAACTATAACCTGCGCGCGCGGCTGTGGCGTGATTTGCGGGACTATCTGAAGGCTGGTGCGTCTTTGCCTAACGATGCGGAGTTGCAGACGGATTTGTCGGCGCTGCGTTATAGCTACAGGGGTGGTGCGTTGCTGATGGAGAGTAAAGAGGATGCGAAGCGGCGGGGCGTGAAGTCGCCCGACCGGGCGGATTCGCTGGCGCTGACGTTTGCCTACCCGGTGAGTGAGCGGCAGGAGCGGTTGCCGACGAAGGCGGTGGCGAATTTTAATTTCATGGATTGAGCGAATGAGGATCAGGGAAGGGAGTTTGGTATGGCAGGAACGATGGCGGCTGTGGGTGGTTTTCTTTCAACTTATGGTTCGACGATTGCCGGTGTGGCGGGTGCGGCCGGGGCGGTTGGCAGCGCAATGATGGCATCCAAGGCGAATAAGGCCGGGCCGCAACTGGATACGCTGAGTAACAAGGAGGTGACGCCTAACAATGAGGCGGCACTGCGCAACGCGCAGGATATGGCGCGCCGCCGTAAGGGGGTGGCTGCGAATATTTTGACCGATGGCAGCGGTAATACGAGTGGTGCGGTAGCCAGCAAAACGCTGCTTGGGCAGTAAGGCGCGGCAGGAAGCGGATGGCACAGATAAGAAGGGGGAGTGTGAGCATGGAGAAGGTTTCTGACCTGCTGGCGTTGCATGAGCAGTTGCGCCAGGAGCGCCGGTTGTATGAGCAGTTGTGGCAAAGTATTGCCGAGCGGGTGGCACCGAGCCGGGCAAATTTCAGGGAGCACCGCTCGATGACCGATGAGGCGCTGTACAAGGGCAAGGCGCGTACCGAGCATATTTATGATGCAACGCCGGCGCTGGCGCTCAAACGTTTTGCGGCGGCACTGTCGTCGCTGGCAACGCCGAAAAACCGCATGTGGCATGACATCAAGGCGGTGGATGAGGATCTGGACGGTGATCCGCAGGTGCGGGCTTATACCGAGCTGGTGCGTGACCGGTTGTTTTCGGCACGTTATTCGGCGAATTTTGATGTGGCCACGCAGGAGTGTTATCTGGATGCGGGCTGTTTTGGCAATGCGTGTATGTATGTGGGTGAGCGGCTGGGGCGTTCGCTGTATTACCGCCATGTGCCGCTGGAGCAGGTGTACTGGTGCAGCAATGATTATGGCGAAGTGGACTGGGTGGACCGCGAGTTTGCGCTGACGGCGCGCCAGGCGTATCAGCGGTTTGGCGACAGGCTGCCGGCAACGGTGATCAGTGCGAAGGAACGCACGCCGAACCAGAAGTTCTGGTTTGTGCATATGGTGCGCCCGCGCAGGGAGCGTGAGCAGCAGCGGCTGGATGCGCGTGGCATGGCGTTTGAGTCTATTTTTATTTCGCTGACGGGCTCGCAGGTGGTGGGTGAGGGCGGCTACCGCACGATGCCGTATTCGATTCTGCGGTTTTCGGGCGATGGTAATTATGGCGAGGGGCCGTGTGCGTTGGTGCTGCCTGATATCAAGATGCTGAATGTGATGAACCGCGACATGATGCAGGCCGCCGAGCTGGCGGTGATGCCGCCGATGCTGGCTGCGCGCGACGGTATTTTTTCGACCGGGTTTAATCTGACGCCGGGTGCCATCAATTATGGCGGGGTGGACGACCAGGGGCGGCAACTGGCGATTCCAATGCAGTTTGGTAACAGTCTGCCGATTGGCATGGAGATGATGGAGCAAAAGCGCCAGATTATCAATGATGCGCTGTGGAACACGTTGTTTCAGATTCTGGTGCAGACACCGAATATGACCGCTACCGAGGCAATGCTGCGTGCGCAGGAAAAGGGTGCGTTGCTGGCGCCTGCCGCAGCCCGGGTAGAGAGCGAGTTTTTGGAGCCGACGATTACGCGGGAGATTGATATTCTGGCCATGCACGAGGAGCTGCCGCAAATGCCTGAGGCGTTGATGGAGCAGGGCGGCGAGTACAGCATTGAGTATACGAATGAGCTGGCGCGTTACCGCCGTATGGATGACGGGGTGGCGATCATGCGATCGATTGAGCAACTGGGCGCACTGGCGCAGGTAGCTGGGCCCGATGTACTGGCGCGGGTGGATTTTGACCAGGCAGCCAAGGTGATGCTAGAAGTAAGCGGTGTGCCGGCGCGGGTGATCCGCGGGGATGATGAGGTGCAGGCGCTGATGGAGCAGCGGCAGGAGCAGCAGGCGCAGGAAATGCAGGCGCAGCAGCAACAGCAGATTCTGGCCGCCGCACCGGTAGCGGCAAGTGCCGCCAAGGATCTGGCGCAGGCGCAGGTGCTGGCTGCCACGGCAGAGCAGGGACCTATGCCGGGCGTTTCGCCGGGCTGATGGCGTAAGGGCTGGCAATGAACCGGATGACGTTTTTTAAGAATCTGCGGCACTGGTACCGGCGGGTGTTCTGGTACGGCGAGGTGATGCAGGATAACGCAGGTGCTGGTGGAGGTGTTGGCACAGATGCAGATGCAGCGCAGGAGCAGGCGTTGAGCCGTGCGGCACAGAAGGTGCTGGCGGATTTGCGCGGCTTTTGCCGCGCCGATATGTCGTGCGTAGTTTTTGGCAAGGATGGACGTGTGGATACGCACGCCACGGCGGTGCTGGAGGGGCGGCGCGAGGTATGGCTGAAGATTGTGCAGACACTCAATATCAGCGATGCACAACTGGTGCGGCTGATGAATGCGGGCACAGGGAATGATGATCAACGATGGAGTGATGAGCATGGATACAGTGAATGATGCGGGTGCGGATAACGGAGAGGTGCAGGTGCGTGATGATGCTTCGGTGAGTGCGGCGCTGCTGGGCAGTCTGCAAGGCGGTGTGGTGCCGCATGAGGCTGAAGGTGCAGCCGGGAATCATGCTGGAAATGAGGCTGGCAATGAAACCGGGAATCAAGCCGGGGATAAAGCCGGTTTGTTTGGCGATGGTGCTGAGCAGCCGCAGGGCGTGCAGATGCCGGGGCAGAATGCCACACCGCAGCAGTGGGCGCAGTTTTATGAGCAGATTGGCCGCCCACAACAGCCGCAGGATTATGAATTGCCGCTGCCACAGGGGGACGATGGTGTTTTTGCCAAGGAGATGGCGCCGCTGCTGTACCAGGCGGGGCTGACGCAGCACCAGGCGGAAACGCTGGCGCAGGGCTGGAATGCGTATATGGCACAGCAGGTGAGTGCAATGCAGGTGCAGCAGGAACAGCTGCAGGCAGCGCAGGAGGCACAGCACCAGGCCGAGGCGCAGGCGCTGAAGCAGGAGTGGCAGGGCCGCTATGACGCTAACATTGAGCTGGCGCGGCGTGCACGTGCGCAGTTTTTGCCGGCGGACCGGGCTGATGACATCATTAACGCACTGCAGGATGCGGTAGGGGTGAAGGCGACGGTGCAACTGCTGTATGAGATTGGCCGTGGGCTGGCCGAGGATGACGCGGCAGGGCTGGGCGGCAGTGGCCGTGCACAGGCAAGGAGTGCGGCAGAGGTGCTGTTTGACCGGGGCTGATCAGGGTAAAGGTTTTGTTGAGGTAAAGAACCTGTAGTCCAAATGAATTGACGACCCGCCTGATGGCGGGTTTTTTTATATGCCTTATGTCAGGGTTTTATCTGTTTAGTGGAACCCCATGCTGTTGTTGCGTATGAGTACTGGCTTGCCATCTTGGATTTCGTAGATTTCTTCAATGGAAAAGCGGGCTGAACCGCCAAAGCAGTCGTAGCCGTAGGGTGCCAGCAGCGCAAACTGGTCGCCAGTGGCGTTGACGCCGATATGCTGAAAGGTGCAGGTGTTGCTGATGTCGGCCAGGGCCGACTGGCTGGCCGCAAAGCGGGTGGCGGTGATGCGCCCGTTGGTGCGGGTGGAGACGATGAAGACCGGGCAGTCTTGTGCGGTGGGGGATGCGTTGCAGTCAGGGAGGGGGACGTCGTCATCGCTGGTGCGCATGCGTTCGGCGGCTTCGGGGTAGAGGCCGGTGTCAAAGCGGATGCACAGGTTGTCGTTCAGGCGTGTGGCAGTGCTGTCAAACGGGCATGGCGCTTGCGCTGTATACCGGTTGGCCTGGCTGACTTGGTTTTGCCAGTAGTTGGCGCGGGTGATGGTGTCGGTGCAGTGGGCAATTAACTGGCTTGTGTTGTGGGCGGTGGCGCGGCGCAGGTTTTCGGGCAACCAGGTTACGGGGGTGTAGTCTTCGTCGAGCAGCGGGGTCAGCACGCTCAGGCAGGTGTAGCCGTTGTTGTATGTGTTGCTATATATGTTTTTTTGCGGGGCATGCAGCAGGTAGAACATGCTGTCATTAAGTAGCCAAGCGTAGGCGGTGGCGGCTGCCAGGTCGGCCGAGGATGTCTGGTTTTCGCTGCTGGGGTTTTCGGGGCGGTTGAGGCAGTCGGCATCGACGGCATCTTGCAGCAGTTCCATGGCCGCCTGTGCGGCCTGCTCGGTTTTCCCCTGGTTTTGATATGCGGCAAGTGCCTGCTGGCGCAGGTTTTCCAGATGTTGTTGGGTACATTGGGCATATTGGGCAGCGGCACTGTTTTCGGATGCGGTCTGATTGGCGTGTGTGCCAGGCGGGAGGACCAGCATTACAAACAGCAGCATGGCCTGAATGGCGAAGGTGGCGGCTTGGTGTGCCTGCATGTCAGTGTGTTCCTATGGGGGTTGATGGTGGGGCAAGGCGGGTTGCCGTTGCTGCTGATTATATGTGGGGAGCCCGATTTTGCGGGTGTATTGCAGGATCTGTATACAATGAATCTGACGATGTTTTTTGGATGTGGATTCAAGGCGTGACAGGGAGTGGCGGTATGAAGCGGATGGGGTTGTGTGTGTTGAGCGGTGTGGTTGCACTGGTGCTGGGCGCGTGTAGTGGCATGCGCGGGCCGTTGCTGGATGCACAGGCTGCTGCTGCAACGACTGCTATAGCGCCATGGTCTGCAGGTGCGGTGGTGGCTGAAGGCAGGGTTGCTGCCCCGCAGGGTGTGTATCTGCTGTACCGGCGTTTTCTGGGCATGGTGGAGGGTGGTGGTTATCTGGTGCAGGATTTTTACCGCACGGGCGATGCCAAGTTGTCTGATGCTTATGTGGTGACGCGGCGCAATGAGGTGGTTTCTGCGTGTTTCAAGGCGGCGTGCCGCCACTCGGTGCAGGGGGCTTATGCGTTGTGGCATCCGGATGGTGCGCCGATGATGAGCGGGCAGTATCAGGATGGTGTGGCGTACGGACAGTGGCGCTGGTGGCATGACAGTGGTGAGATGAGTGTGCAGGGGGATTACCGCGATGATATGGCGCAGGGGCTGTGGTTGTACTGGTATGAGAGCGGTGAGCGGCAGATGCAGGGGCGTTATGAAGATGATATGGCACAAGGGGGGTGGGTGCAGTGGTATGAAGGCGGCGGCAAGTCTGTAGAGGGGCCGTATCTGGATGACGTGGCTGACGGGTTATGGTCATACTGGTATGAGAATGGCGTGATGTCGATGCAGGCGCATTATGAAAAGGGGCTGTTGCAGGGCACTTGGACGGTGTGGAATGAGGACGGGCAGAAGCGGGAGGAAGGACCCTATGTGGATAATGTGCGCCAGGGCTTGTGGACATGGTGGTATGACGATGGAGCTTATGAACAGGCGCAGTTTCAGAATGATGTGAGGCAGGGGCTTGCTACGACATGGTATGCCAGCGGGCATAAGTGGAGCGAGGGCCGTTATTTGAATAATGAGAAGGATGGGTTGTGGGTGAGCTGGTTTGAAAATGGTGTAAAGGCCGAAGAGGGGGTGTTCAGGAATGGCCAGTTGAGCGGTGTATGGCGGGTCTGGAACGAACACGGGCAACTGGTGCATGAGGAGGATTATGGTGTGCCAGCAGAGTGAAGGGCTGGTATAAAATGGTTTTGTGAAATGGTTCTTTAAATGGTTTTGCCGATGTGTGCGGGTATAGCGGGTGTATGTTGGCGGTACAAGATGATGCAAGGATATGAGATGAAAAAGTGGCTGGCAGCGGGGGTTTTGTTGTTTGCGGGGGCTTTGGCCGGGGCACAGGGCACGGTTGAAAGCAATAGTGCGGCGGCGCTGGATGAGGCGGCTACGGCTGCTGCGCCGTGGCAGGTGGGGGACGTGGTGAGCCGGTATTCGGATGATTACGAGAGCAGTGAGCAGTTGAGTGATTTGTACCGCCGCCATGGTGCGCAGGTGTTTGTGGTGTTTGATGCGTATCGCAAATTTTTAGGGGCAACGCCTGAGGGCGGTTATCTGGTACAGGATTTTTATGAGGAGAATGATAAGCCGTATACCGAGCCGTTTGTGCTGATGGATGCGCAGGAGGTGGTGCTTAAGGAGGATGTGCTGCGCCCGGGGTACAGGTCTTTTTCGGGGCCGCTGGTGACATGGTATTTGAATGGGCGCCAACAGCAGCAGGTGTTTTATGTAGATGGCGGTTTGCAGGGCCCGCTGATGACCTGGTACGACAATGGGCAGAAGCGGGAGGAAACGCAGTTTGAGGGGAATCAGCCCCATGGCTTGTGGACGACCTGGCACGATAACGGGCAAAAGCGCAGCGAGCTGTATTATGAGCATGGCCGTAAAGTGGGGCTGTGGCGCATGTGGGACCGTGACGGCAAGCTGGTGGATGAGCAGGACCATGGGAGCGTGACCGTAGAATCGGTGAATTGAACGGATATCAGATGGTGTGAAAAGACCACCCGCCGCACTGGCCGGGTGGTTTTTTTATGGGCGCTGTTGTATGAGCCGGTGTTGCAACTCCTGGGGACGATATAAAAGCCTAGGTGTTTTCCATGATGCGCGCTGTATAAAGGGGTGCTGTTTTGGTGACGGTAGCCTGGTCGGGTTGTGTGTGGTATGTGTATGGCAATGGGGTGTTGCAAGCCGGGCGAAGGTGTTTTCCCTGTGAAAAAGGGTGTGGGCCTGGCTGGTGTGGCCTGTACATCTGGCCGAAAAATGGGTGTGTGCGGGTATGCATACAGGTGCAAAGATAGGCACAAGGAAAAGTGGCTATGGCATAGATGGGGTTATTTTTTTTGGGCATGATGGCGACCTGTGCGGTTCCGATTTTGTGTGAATGCCGGCATGGTGCTGAACCGATGCTGGCGTATGTCGGTGTATGCCGGGTGGCGTGTTGCTGACGGACAGTCTGATTGGCTCGTGGGTCGGCTTGTGTTCAAACGGATGTGTTTTGCGGCAGATGGAGCCTGCTGCCTATGGCATTAAATGGAGTTGATGATGTATTTTTGAGTGTTGAAGAGCGTTTCGGTTGAAGAAAGTCTGTATCTCTGTCCTCCAGAGCAGTCTTTCTACTTTTGGCACCCAGTGCCAGCCACCCGCCCCGGTGGCTTTTTTTTTGCCTGTTCGAAATGACAGGGAGATAGAAAAAAACAGTTAAACTGATGATTGGGGCAAGAAAGTTGAAGACGGAGCCAGTGGTGAAAAAGGTTTTGCTGATGTTGGGGGGTATGGTGCTGATGCTGGGTGTTGCGGCAGGAGCGCAAAATGCATCATCGCCATCGATGGATGAGGCAGTGACTGCGGCTGCGCCGTGGGAATCGGGTGAGGTACGCCGTGATATAAAGCCGGTGTATGGATATGAGCGCCTAGATACAGGAGAGTGGGTCGAGAATAGGTATGAAGTGTATCGAATGTTTCTGGGAGCGGGTGCTGCCGGAGGGTATCTGGCTCAGGATTTTTACCGTTTGGATACGGGTGATGCGAAGATGACTGATCCATTTGTATTAATGGCGGAGGCGGATGTTTATTCTGATGAAAATTTGTTTGGTTTTTGGGATGTTTTCAGTTCTGATCATACATTTTGCTGGGGCTGCCCTGCTCTATCATATCGTTCGATTTCGGGGCCTTTGGTGATATGGCATCCTCGTGGAGAAAAGGTATTGGAGGGGATGTTTGATGATGGTCGGGCGCAGGGGTTATGGATGACATGGCATTCTAATGGCGATAAGCGTAGTGAAGCTCAGTTTGAACGCGGTGCGTTGCATGGAGAGCTGAGGCTGTGGAATGTGGATGGCGTCTTGCGCCATGGGGAGCAGGGGCAGGCTGAATGGATTCCGTGATGCGCGGTGTGGTCAAAACGCGGTTTGTTCTTTGTATGGAAAGCCACCTGATTCAAACCAGGTGGTTTTTTTTATGGGCATATATCAGGGTGTTTGTTTGCAGGTGTTCAGTTTTAAATGGTGAATATGAATTTATTTGTAGAATGCAGCCACTGCATGGATAAATTGTGGATGGTGACTGCATATGCGTAAGGTATGGATGGGTTTGTTGGGCATGATGGCTGCGCTGCTGCTGGGCGGCTGTGCCGGCATGTCGGGTGAGCGGTCGGATGGGGATGTGTCTGCGCAGATAGATAGAGCGGCGACTGCGGTAGCACCGTGGGGTGTGGGTGAAGTGGTGGCTACAGGGAGCCTGCCTTCGGGGGGCGGGCCGGTTGAGGTGTACCGGCGTTTTGTCGGGGTGTCTGTCAATGGTTTTTTTGTGGTGCAGGATTTTTATGCACATGGCGATGCGAAGTTCAGCGATCCGTATGAACTGATGCAGCAACGCGATGTATCTGCGGCCGGGTTTGATGCATGGCGCGGTGAGGCGATTTCGGGGCCGTATTTGGGCTGGTATCCGGATGGTGGGAAAAAATATCAACTGTTCTTTGTGCATGGGCGGCAATCGGGTGATGCGGTGATGTGGGGTGAGGATGGCGCCAAAGCCATCGAGGGTATGTATGAGGATGGTCTGGCGCATGGACGCTGGACGGTCTGGCATGATAACAGGCAGATGCGGGAAACGGGGGCATACGTGCATGACCACCAGCAGGGGCTGTGGCAGGAGTGGTATGACAACGGGCAACTGGCCTCGGAAGGTGCTTACCAGGATGGCGAGCCTGACGGGGTGTGGTGTTATTGGTATGAGAACGGTCACAAGTCGATGTCGGGCTTTTTTGAAAAGGGTCAAAGGCGCGGTGTGTGGCAGCGCTGGAGTGAGTCCGGTGAGTTGATTGAAAAGATGGATTACGGTGGCATGGTGCCAGCGTTGTGAGTTTTGTCAGGTTTTTTTAACCAGGAGTGTATCAGTGAAAAAGCAGTTGGTAGTTTTGGCTTGTTGGGCTACTTTGGCATGGGGCGCATCTGCGCAGGAGATTCCGTTGGTGGATGCGGCGGCAACGCTGGCTGCACCGTGGGAGATGGGGGCCCAGGTGGCAACGCAACCGATATCTGAGGCCTGTGGCGCCAAGTCGGTGGTGCGCCGGTTTTTGGGGATGACGGTTGATGGCCACTACCTGGTGCAGGATTTTTTTCATGTGCGTACTGATGAGGCCGGCAAGCCGGTGGAGTTGAAGCTGACCGATCCGTACATGGTGGTCAAGCGTGAAGATGTGGAGCGGGGTGATTTTTTTAAACCTTATGAGCGGGATGTTTCGGGTGCCTATGTGCGCTGGTCTTGCGATGGCAAGGAAAGGGTGCTGGGCGCCTATGAGAACGGGTTACAGAGCGGCCCCTGGGTGTTCTGGCATGCCAATGGGCAGAAGTCGGCAGAGGGTGAATACGTAGCCGGTAAGTCGCATGGTGTATGGACAAACTGGAGCGAGAGCGGCACCAAGACGGAATCCGGCGAGTGGAGCAATGGCGAACGCCAGGGGCTGTGGAGCGAATGGTACGACAATGGCCAGAAGAAGTCAGAAGGATCGTATGTGGCAGGTACCAAACAGGGCAACTGGACCAGCTGGCATGACAATGGCCAGAAGTCGGTAGAAGGTGCATACAAGGATGGTGAGATGCAGGGCCTGTGGGTGCGCTGGCATGCCAACGGGCAGAAGAATTCAGAGGGCAGCTACGATGGCGCTAAGCCGCAGGGGCATTGGGTCGAGTGGTATGCCAACGGGCAAAAGTTTGAGGAGGGGGACTACCAGGATGGCCGCAAGCACGGCGCCTGGATTCAGTGGCATGACAACGGTCAGAAGCAGACCGAAGGTGAGTTCAAGGATGGGCAGTTGCAGGGTACCTGGACACAGTGGCATGATAACGGCCAGAAAGCCGTAGAGGGCCAGTATCTGGATGGCAAGCAACAAGGCCAGTGGACTCAGTGGCATGCCAATGGCCAAAAGGCCAGTGAAGGCAGTTACCGCAGTGGTTCCAAAGTGGGCATATGGAGCCAGTGGGACGATAGCGGCAAGCTGCTGGATGAAGTGAACTATGGCGGCTCGGTATAATAACCTGGTATAAGGGCTGCCGGATGCCGCTGTGTTTGAGGTAGCAACTTCTGTATAAGGCGGTACCGGGTTCGACAATGGACCACCTGTCATGACGGCAGGTGGTTTTTTTATGGTTGTGGCCGGTTTGTTGGGGCATCTGGTGCGTTTGGGGTGCGCAAGCAGGTATAAATACAATTGGCGAAGGGGCATTTGAGACCTTGTGCCAAGAAGGGGTTTGGCAGGGTGTGTGCCGGCATGGCTGGTTGTATATTTTCAGAGGGAAAAGGGCCAAAGAGGCTTTGTGCCAGCCGCTGTTTTGCGGCTGGTTGTACCTGCGATGTGTTGCCTGATTGGTATATGGCATGTGCGTAATTGGCACAGCGGTGTTAGACTGTAATTACTTTCAGTGTGTGTTTATTTCTTTTAAACGGGTCGCACTGAATGTCTGTGGCATCAGGCCATGCATGGTGGTTTTGTCAGACCGTATGCAGGCTGAAATGTGATGCAAAGAATGGCGTCTGTGGGCAGGGCGGTTGTGTTTTCTCGATAGGCATGTGCCAGCAATAAGGCACGTTGTTTAACAAGGAGGCAAAGAATCGTTATGGACAAGAATAATGTTGGGTTCAGTGGTGCGGGGCTGCCAGGCCTTTCCGGTGTTTATACGTTAAAGGGGTGTGTCTGCCGGCAGAGTGCGCCGATTGACGCCGTGGCAACAGCTTTGGCGCCATGGCAGCCCGGTGAGGTGGTTGTGCGCGGCGGGGTGTATGCTTTTACGCAGATGTGCAAGCTGTACCGCAAGTTTCTCGGTGTGACGATCGGCGGACATTACCTGGTGCAGGATTTTTACGAGGAGGGGGACGGAAAGTACACCTGTGCGTATACCGTGATCGGTGAGAGCAGTGTGAAGCTGACCGACTTTGGTTATGTCAACCGCAGGATTACCGGCGCCTATCTGGTGTGGAACCCTGAGGGGCAGAAGGTGCAGGAGTCTTTTTTTCACAATGGCACGTTGCAGGGCAAGTCGAGAATATGGTATTTGAGCGGGCAGTTGGCTTCTGAAGCGCTGTATCTGAATGGCCGGCGTGAAAGTCTGTGGACCGAATGGTATGAAAATGGCGGCAAAAAGACGGAAGGTACTTATGTGAATGGCTTGCAGCAGGGGGTGTGGACCGACTGGTATGAAAACGGGCAGGTGATGGCCGAGTGTGAGTACTACGCCGGGCAGCAGCAGGGGTTGTGTGCCGAATGGGATACGGAAGGCAACAAGATTTGCGAGGGCTCATTTTTGCAGGGCCAGTTTCATGGTTTGTGGACAAGTTACTGGTATGAAAGCGGACAGAAAAAAGAAGAGGGGCTGTACTACAAGGGCAAAGAGGTGGGAACCTGGTATAAGTGGGATCAGGCAGGAATGCAGATCTGGCAGAAAAACTATGGAGAACCTCATCCCTTGGAGCATGAGGGCGGTGGCGGTGTGCCGGCAGGCGTGCTGATCAGGATGCCCGCAGGGGGGGATTGAAAAGGAGCTTCGGCTCCTTTTTTTATGGGCAGGCGGATATGTGATCGCAGGTAGAATGAGTGGTATGCGGGGCTGTGCATAACGCAGTCGGAGCGGATGTTGACAGAAAGGTAAAGCGATGCTGGCGATAGACCATATACAGGTGACGGTGCGGGATATGCGGGTGGCCGAGCCGTTTTATGACCGGCTGATGCCGATTTTTGGGTTTGATATCAACCGCAAGGTGAGTGCTGTGCTTGAGGCGCATGATCTGTATGTGGTGGAGTATTTGCACCCGGAGTATGACTTTGGCATTTGCTCGCCGCGGCGTGCTTTTGCACATGATGAAGTACACCGCAGAAAGCCCGGGGCGCTGCATCACCTGGCGTTCAGGGCGTCGTCGCGCGCGCAGGTGGACGATATGTATGCACAGGTGGCGGCTATCGGCGCACAGATTGTGCATGCGCCGCGTGTGTTTGAGGAGCACGGGCCGGATTATTATGCGTTTTTTTTCAAGGACCCTGACGGTATCAAGTATGAGGTGGTGTGTAACCCGAGGTAAGGTGTTTTTGGGAAAAATGTTTTTCCATGCAACAGATCAAACTGGCCTTGCGTTGGCTGTGTCAACAGTCTTTTTAGCAGTGAGGTTTTTCGGTTGTGTGAAAAGTTTCAGGTGCTTTGGTCATGATTTTTTGTTTGAGCGGCAGATGGACGCGTATCATTCATCCTCATGTAAAAAATGACCTGGATACGCTGACTCATCTACCGATAACAGAATGCACCTGACTGTTTTGCCGGGTAATTTCAGAGGTAGTGAATCACTTGTGGTTCATATTTCAGCTCGTTGCTTTTTTGATTAAAGTAGTCTGTTGTCATAACGGCGAGTTCAAAGCAGGATCTCTCAGGGTTGGTGGTCAGCACAATGACTTTGTCGCCTGCCGTCCAGGTGTAAAACTGTGCATAGAGCTCATATCCATGCGGGTGGGCGAATCGCTGACCGCTGATGATTTTTTCTGCTTCAGCGGTTAAATCGTTGAATTGATGGGTCCCAAACTGCTGATCCATGGTTTGTAAAATTTTTTCAAAGTCCGAAGTGCAATAGTTAAAGCTGTATTGCAGTATCCTGTTATTTTTGTCCGCCAACCCTTCAATATGCCACGGAGAGAATCCGTTTTTGATGGTAATGCCTTTGTTTTGAAGCTGTGTACGCAACGCCTGGTCAAAATCTGCCGCCACATTTAACCTGAAGGTTTTCAGCCCCTGGATTCCTCCTACACGGTCACCATAACCAACGATGCTTTTCTGGGCGTGCGCAAAACCTATCGTGTGTATGCAGGCCGGCTGTGAATTTTCTATGTCTTTCTGACACAGCGGGTACGCAAGGGTTTGCCCGAGGTTCAGGTAGTCAAAATTGATGCTTTGCTGTGCAGATGCCAAATGCATAAAGAAGCAGCTGAAGAAAATAATGAAGAGACTTTTTTTCATTGAGGGGTTCCATTTTTAAATGAATTTTCATTCTAGCGCGTTCTATGCGCCTTGTTGTGTGGGTGTGTTGTTCACATAAAAAGGGCACCGGGTTTTATGCTGCGCCTGTATCTTTATTTATATGTATGGAAGGAGCAGGAATGGCCGTTGCGAATGAGGCACCGCGTTCAAATTTGACGTTGAATGACTGGGCCAAACGATTGGATGAAAACGGGAAGGTGGACAAGATTGTTGAGATTCTGAATCAGAATAATTCGATTTTGTCTGACATGATTTGGCGCGAGGGGAATTTGCCGACCGGGCACAAGACCACCATTCGCACCGGTATGCCCAATGTGGCGTGGCGCAAGCTGTATGAGGGGGTGCAGCCGTCGAAGTCAACGACCGTGCAGATTACCGATACATGCGGGATGCTGGAGTCGTATTCAGAGGTGGATAAGGATCTGGCGGATTTGAATGGCAATACGGAGCAGTTCCGTTTGTCGGAGAGCCAGGCTTTTTTTGAGGCGATGAATCAGGAGATGGCGCAGACGCTGATTTATGGTAATGCAACGGCGGAGCCGGCGAAGTTTACCGGGCTGGCGGTGCGTTACAGCGAGCTGGCCAGTGCCAATGCGGCAGCGAGTGCGCAGAATGTGCTGGGTGCGGGTGGCACGACCGGGCCTCTGACTTCGATCTGGCTGGTAGGCTGGGGTGATAACACGGTGCATGGCATTTTCCCGAAAGGCTCCAAGGCCGGGCTGTCGTTTGACGATAAGGGCCAGGTGACGGTGACCGATGACAAGGGTGGGTATTTTGAGGCCTACCGTGCGCATATCAAGTGGAATGCGGGGCTGACGGTGCGTGACTGGCGTTATGTGGTGCGTGTTGCCAATATCAGCGTGAATGACCTGGAGGGGCTGAGCGGTTCGCAGGCGCTGGATGCGAAGACGTCGATCATCAAGCTGATGAGCCGTGCGATTGATCATCTGCCATCACTGGATGCGGTACGGCCTGCGTTTTACGTGAACCGCACGTTGTTTTCGCTGCTCAAGATTGCCGCGATGGAGAAGACGAGCAATGTGCTGTCGATTGAGCAGGGGCTCAATCAGTTTGGCAAGCGCACCAGCGAGGTGGTGTTTGACGGTGTGCCGATTCGCAAGGTGGATCGCATTATGAACAATGAGGATGTGGTGGTTGCTCCCTGAGGGGGCGGGTGACACGGTAAGGAGTGTACAGATGATTTTGGATAGCAAACTGGAGTTTTCTAACAAGCAGGTGGTGTCGGCCAATGCACTTTCAGACAATGTGCTGAATATGTTTGCCGGTACAACACCAAACGCCAAGGTGGACCTGGGCGCAGGTGAGCCGGTGTGGCTGGTGGTGCAGTTGGCGACTGCGGCGGCCAGCGGTACCGGTACGCTGACGGTGACGCTGGAGACGGCGGATAACGCGCAGATGACGGGCGCGAAGGTGGTGGTGAGTTCGGGTGAGGTGGACGTGAGTGCCTTGCAGCCGTATCAGCGGTTGTGTGCGTTGCGTTTGCCTTTGGATGCGTACCGGAAGTATCTGGCCGTGCGTTATACCGTGGATGGTTCACTGACCAATGGGGTGGTGAATGCATTTATGGTGAAGGATGCGCATGTGAGCCATGCGCTGGCCGCGGGCAGCGCCATGCTGTAAACAGCAGGGAGCCGGCCGCAGCAGGGCCGGTTGGTGGTGACGGAGTGCAGGCGATGCAGGTGCAATAAGGCAATGGGGCAATGAAGCGTGGACGTTGTTGTGTGGCCTGCACTCCGTTTTTCTGTGTCTGTGTTTGTACTGGTGGCACTGGGGCGGCTCTTGAAGGTATGTCTAAAGGGGTGATGGATGGCGGTGGATGTTGAAGATGGGTTTGATATTTCGATAGAGATCGGCGGTATTGTGGTGAGTGGTGAGACGGTGCGGCTGGGGTTTTCTGTGGCGCAGCAGGTGACGGTTTCACAGTGGGGTGATAACACGCTGGATCTGGATGCGATCAAGACGTCGCCTTATGATCTGGCGCTGGATGATGGTTCGGGCCTGCCGGCTTATCTGGGGGTGATGCTGTTGCAGCCCAAGGATGCGGGCAACGGCCAGGCACCTGAACGGCCTGCGGGAATGGTGCGCATGGTGGTGAAGACGGCTGCCGGTGACGACTGGGAGAATGCGCAGACGGTGCTGGAAACGGATACGGTGGATGTTTCGACAGTGCAGGTGGGCAGTTTGTTTGCAGTGCAGGTGTTTCCGCCGGGGGGGTATCAGAAGCGGTTCCGTTTGTATTATGAAGTGCAGCAGTCGCTGGAGAATGCATGGTTTTATGCGTTCATTACGAATCAGCCGTCGGTTGACAGGCGTTTGTCGTTTGTGAAGGTGTGAGGCTGATGGGGTATGAGTTGGGCGTGAGTGCCGTATTTGGCGGTGTTTTTTGAAAGGTGGGCGGTGATGGTGAAGTGGCAGGCAAGGGAGATGGGGCAGGTGCAGAATGTGCTGATTCAACCGGGTGAGGTGTTTGTGAGCGGGCGTGATTGTTCGCACTGGGCAGACCGGGTGGAGCCTGCTGAGGCAGCGCCTGTTGCCGTGGTGCAAAAGAAGGCGGTGCGCAAAGCGGATGCTTCTAAAAGTACCCGGCCAGCTTCAACGGCACGTACAGCCAGGGCGCGTGCAGAAAAGGGCTGAAGGGTAAAAGGGCCAGCCGGGTGAGGCGCGGGGTTTTGAGCATGTGTTATCCCTGCGTATAATGTTTCGGGGTATGTGACGAGGGGGCAGTTGATCTGCCTCTTGTTCTTCCTGTAAACAAGTGAGATGGCTGCCGCATCTAACGGCAGGCTGGTGGGGATGGATGATGCCGATTTATGCGAGTGTGCTGTTGACCGTGGTGGGGCTGCTGTGGTCTGGCCTGATTTTATTTTGTATGCTTGCAGGTCTGGCAGAAGGTTTGGGGACATGGCTCGGGCTGTTGTTTATGCAGGTGGGGGGCATTGCTTTCTTTTTGATTGGCGTATCGGGTTTAGTGCGCAGCGTGCGTTACCTGATCAGGTGGAAGCTGCTGACGCGCAGCGGCAAAAAGATTTCAGTACGGCTCACGCGGGTGGAAGTGAATAAGAATCTGGCGGCGAATGGGCGTCATCCGTATCGGCTGGTGTCGGAGTGGGTGCATCCAGACAGCAAGGTGCTGTATGTTTTTTTGAGCAGGCAGCTGTGGGTGGACCCTGACCCGTACATTCCGGATGACCGTATGCTGGATGTGTATGTGGATGCCCGCGATTACAAAAGGTATGTGATGGATACGTCTTTTGTGCCAACAGAGAAGGAACGCGAGGCGCAAACTCGAACGCAAACGGATTGAGTCATTGAGCTGAGCAATCGGCCATTGGGCGCTGGTTGTGCGGTTTGCTGGTTGGTTCAGACCTCATGGGTTTATGTGCCTGTGAGTTTTTTATTGCGTGTCAATGCGAAAAACGAGCAATCTGCTCGTGTAAGGGGGTAAAGGCTTTGCCGCTATTTATAATGCCACGCAGGCAGCAAGGATGGGCGAACAGATCAAGATGTTGTCTGTCTGTGCCTGAACACAGTGGTTGTGGCATGGTGATGTAAAGGAGTCAAACGTTGAAATGGACGCTTAGGATTTTTGCGATTATCGGTCTGGTGTTTTTGCTGGCAGGTGGTTATCTGGCTTGCCAGACATTGCTGTTTCGTATGGGCTCGGTGAAGACGACGGGCGAAGTGGTGGATTTGGTCGGGTATGAGCATTACAAGCCGGTGGTTGTATTTGAAACGGCCGACGGGCAGGAGATTATGTTTCATGGCAGTATCGGATCAAGCCCGCCTGCTTATGTTATTGGTGAGCGGGTGCCGGTGTATTACCAGCCGGCTGAACCGGATGGGGCGCGTATTGGCAGTTTTTCGGAGGGCTGGCTTTTTGCAGTGGCTTTGCTGGGTTTTGGCGGTGTTTTTTTCCTGGTGGGTGTCGTGCCGATGTGGCTGATGCGCTCAGGAGAGGCCAGGCTGCAGCGGTTGAGGCAGAGCGGGCAGAGGCTTTCGGTGCGGCTGACGCGGGTGGAGCGTAACCAGAGTATTTCGGTGAATGGGCGGCACCCGTACCGGCTGGTGTCGGAGTGGCAGAATCCTCAGGATAAAAAGCTGTATGTTTATTTCAGTAAGAATTTGTGGGTGGACCCTGACCCGTTCATTCCGGATGACCGCATGCTGGATGTGTATGTGGATATCAATAATTATAAAAAGTATGCGATGGATACTTCTTTCATTCCTGAAAGGGCGTGAGGGATGGCAGTTGTGCGCAAGGGCGGCTGCTTATAGCGCGGGACCGCCGTTGATAGAGAATAGAAGCGTTGTCTGAAACCGGGATCATCGTTCCCGGTTTTTTTCTGGTTGTTGGTATTTAATGATGAGCCGCGGTGGTTATGGCAGGCCGGGGCTGAGTGTGTGCTGCGTATCGCTGGTGGTGGAGACGTACTCCCAGAGGCCGTCTGTGGTAAAGGCCAGTTGTAAAAATTGTTCAACCTGGTCGGACGTGGTGAAGCGAAACGGCCCGGAGAAGATGGGTTGAGGGACGGTGTCGGTACCGGTATCGGGTTCAGGCTCGCGCCAGCTGGAGTCGCGCCGTTCGTTGTGAACGCGTACCGGATAGAGGTGCTTCCGGTTCCAGATGATGTAGCCGTTCAGGTCGTCTCCCATGCCGTCCATGTAATGGGGGTCGTAACTGGTGACGACCAGTGTGATGTGGTTGCCGTCCGGCAGGGTGCCGCTCCACAGGCCGGGTTCCGGTCTGAGGGGGTAGTGCGGCTGGCATGGGCCGCTGCCGTTGAGCAGGCATTGGCCGTAAGCACTGAGGTAGGGCGCCAGGCTGGCATAGCTGATTTCATTGTGCCAGCCGGGCTTGACGTTGACGCCGTGCAGCGTGGTCTGCCCGCCCAGGCAGGAGGTGTCGAGGTCTTCCATGACCAGGGTATGTGGCAGCAGTTGCAGGGCCTGCGCGTTGGAGGTGAGCATGACGGTGCCACCGGCTTCTTCCACGGACCAGAGCTGGCAGTCTTCATAACGGGTGTATTCGTTTTGTGACGGGTCTGCTTCAGTGTTTGTTTCGTGTTCTGTTCTATGCCCCGGTGCTGCGGGTATGCGGGCCAGCAGTTGTTCGTATACGGCGTTGCGCTGTGCCATGAGTTGTTCATTGAGCCAGATGATGCCTTCGCGGCTGAGCAGCAGGTTCAAGGTGACAGGCTGGCCGCTGTCCAGATCAAACACGTAATTGCGGATGTACCGCTGGCTGAAGCCGGGTTGCAGTTGTGCAGTGTTGGTGCGCGGCCCGATGTCGGTTTGCAGCGTCAGGAAGCGGGGCGTCTGGTGTATGACGCGGTAGTTTCTTTGCTGCAGGTTTTCTGTCTGGTTTTGCAGTTCATGCCGGGTGTCCAGAGGGTAGGGGCCGGCTGTATCGGCTTGCGGCGAGTTGGCGCGCAGTTCGGATATTTGCAGCAGCAGGTTGATGCTGTCGGCCACCCGCTGGCGGGCCGGGTCTGTGGTTTCTATGAAGGGAAAGTGGTTCTCATGGCGGGTTTGGGCGTCAGAGGTGGTTATGCCGGTGACGCGGATGTCTGCGCTGGCCTGGCTGCTGGCCAGGGCGAGCAGCAGGGCAGATGCCAGAAATGTGAGGCAGCGCCGTATGGGGGTGGGGGTGTTTTGCATGGTTGTTTGAGGCGGTAGCGGTGTGAGGGAGTTTGTGGGAATTGTAGCGGCTGCGTTCACATAGCGAGCATGGCGGCTTTTATAGTGTGCCTGGCGTATTGAAAATGATGATGAGAGAAAAGAGGTGGGCATGACGGATCCGGTTGCTATTGCCAACAAGGCGCTGACCAAGCTGGGGGCTGAGCGTATTTTGTTGCTGGAAGATGATGTGAAGGCCGCACGGGTGATGAAGGCGCTGTTTGCCGATGTGCGCGATGCGGAGCTGGCGGCATACCACTGGAAGTTTGCGATCCGGCGTGCACAGTTGCCGGCACTGGTTGATGCGCCGGCGTTTGGTTATGAGTTTACTTACCTGCTGCCGCGTGATTATCTGGCGCTGGTGCAGTTGAATGATTTGCTGGTGCTGGCGCGCAGGCACGGTAAGCCGTGGTGGTCGATTGAGGGGGATCGCCTGTTGAGCGACTGGGCGCCGCCGCTGCGGATACGGTATGTGGCGCGGGTGGAGGATTACCGGTTGTTCAGTCCGCTGTTTGTGGAGGTGCTGTCGTGCAAGCTGGCGCTGGAGGCGTGTGAGTCGCTGACGCAGTCGAATACGAAAAAGCAGAATCTGTGGCAGGAGTATGAGCAGGCGCTGCGGCGTGCGATCAGGCAGGATGCGGTGGAAACGGCTCCGGATGTGGCCGCGCAGGGTAACTGGCTGGCGGCGCGCGAGTCGGGTGGCATGACAGGCAGCGAGGCGGCTGACAGTGCACGCAGTGGAGGGTTCTATGGCTAAGGCGTCTCCTGCGCTGACGAATTTTAATGCGGGGGAGATTTCTCCGCTGCTGGATGCCCGGGTTGATTTTGAGAAGTATCCGAATGCGGCTTCGCTGCTGGAGAATTTTGTGCCCACGGTTCAGGGGCCGCTGAAGAAGCGTGCCGGAACGCGGTTTGCCGGGACGAGTAAGGATAATGGGCAGTGTGTGCTGATTCCGTTTGAGTATTCGGTGTCTCAGGCGTATATGGTGGAGTTCGGGGTTGGTTATGCGCGTTTTTATACGACCGATTCGAGCACGGGTGAGCGCGGGTTGCTGTTGAATGCAAGTGGTTTGCCGGTGGAGGTGGCGACGTCTTATACGTTGAGCCATCTTTTTAATGCCGATGGCAGCACCAAACTGAAGTATGCGCAGGCGGGGGATGTGCTGTATCTGTGCTGCCCGGGGCTTCCGGTTTGTACGCTCAGGCGGACGTCGGCCACGGGGTTTGAGTTTTTGTATTACGAGACGAAAAACGGGCCGTTCAAGGATTTGAATGATTCAAGCACGACTATTTATGCGAATGCCCAGTCGGGTTATGTCAGGCTGACCGCATCGGCTCCGATTTTTCACAGCGGGATGCTGGATACGTGGGTATATCTGGAAACGCCTGCACATGCGGCAGTGAAACCATGGATTTCCAGTGAGCCGGTGTGGCCTGGTAATCTACGGCGCTCTGACGGTAAAAATTATATATCCCAGACCAATGCCTATACCGGCACGGTGCAGCCGGTGCATACCGAAGGGCTGGAGTGGGATGGGCCGAATGTGATGGAGCTTAACCCTGTGCACATGGTGGGGGTGTTGTGGCAGTACAGTGATCCGGGTTATGGCAGCGTGATGATCAAGAATGTGATCAGCAGCTATGAGGTGGAAGGCTGGGTGTGGAGCAAGTCGTTGTTGCCGTTGCATGTGTGCGGTTATGAGAACCGGACGACGCGCTGGGCGCTGGGGGCATGGGATCAGGCGCAGGGGTATCCGACTTCGGTGGCGTTTTTCCGTTCGCGCCTGTGGTTTGCGCGCGGGCAGAAGGTGTGGGCTTCGGTGGTTGAAGATTTTACGGATTTTTCGCCTCAGGATAACAGTGAGGTGACAGCGGATATGGCGATCAGTATCACGCTGGCATCCGGGCAGATCAATGACATTCAGTGGTTGCTGCCGGATAAGGATTTAATTGCGGGTACGGCCGCAGGCGAGTTTGCGATTGGCGAGCTGAGCAATGGTGATGCGCTGGGGCCAAACAATATCCGCGCGGTGTTGCAGTCGGAGTATGGCTCCAAGTCGATTCAGCCGGTGAAGAATGGCAGTTCAATTTTGTTTATTCAGCGTGCGGGGCTGAAAGCGCGTGAGTTTTATTACAACATCGGGGCCGATGGTTATGTGTCGGAGGATGCGGCTGTGGTGGCCGAGCATATCACCGCTGGCGATGGTGTGGTGGTGTCTGGCGGGCGCAAGGCATTCGGGATTGTGGCGATGGCGCTGGCGCAGGAGCCTGATCCGGTGGTGTGGATGGTGCGCTCTGACAGGCAGTTGATCGGGCTGACCTGGAATAACGAGCAGAAGGTGAAGGGCTGGCACCGGCACAGTGTGAGTGGCGAGGTGGAGTCGGTCGGGGTAATTCCGGCTTTTGAGGGGGACCGCGAGGAGCTGTGGCTGTGTGTGAAGCGCATGGTGAATGGCCGGGTGTGCCGCTGTATCGAGTATATGGATGCGATGTATCGCAGCGGGGAGGATCCCAGCGAGCAGTTTTATCTGGATTGCGGGTTGTCATATCGTGGTACGCCGACTCAGGTGGTGCAGGGCTTGTCGCATCTGGAAGGGTGCGAGGTGGCGGTGCTGGCCGATGGTGCTGTGCAGTCGAATGCATTGGTGCGGGATGGTGCGATTACGCTGGCCAGCGCTGCGTCTGTTGTGCATGTGGGGTTGCCGTATACGGCCACTTACCGCTCGATGCGCATTGAGGCGGCTGCGGCCGATGGTACGGCACAGGGCAAAACCAAGCGGATCAATAAGGCGGTGTTCCGGCTGCTGGATACGGGCAGCGGACGTTATGGCGCCAGCCTGGATAAGCTGGATACGCTGATGTTCAGAACGCCGCAGCACGCGATGAGCAAGGCGGTGCCGTTGTTCAGCGGCGATAAGCTGGTGGAGTTTCCGGGGGATTATGGTGAGGACGGCTATGTTGTGTTTGTCAGTGACCAGCCGTATGCGGCAACGCTGGTGGGTATTTTCCCGCAGGTGACCACACAGGACCGGTGATGGGAGTGGGGTTGAAGCTGGGGCTGGAGATTCAGGCATTGACCCAGGCGCATTTGCAGGCCATTGTGTTGCAGCCTGAGCAGGAGGCGATGCGCGAGGCGCTGGATTCGGGGGCGTTTTATGCATCGATGGCGGCTTCGCCGCTGCCTGCATATGCGCTGCTGCATGAGGGCGAGGTGATGGGTTGTTACGGTACGTTTTTGTTGTGGCAGGGGCGCGGCATGGTGTGGGCGCTGTTGTCGCGCCATGCCGGGCGTTGCATGCGGGCCGGGTGCCGCATCGCCAAAGGGTATATCGGCAGTGTGCCGCTGACCAGGCTGGAGGCGTATGTGCGCACGGATTTTAAGGCCGGCAACCAGTGGGTGCGGCTGCTGGGGTTTACACGTGAGGGTACGATGCGGCGTTTTTTTGCCAATGGAGCCGATGCGTATATGTATGCACGGGTGCATGAGGTGGAATGTGCGGTGTGATGGAGGCCGGCCACGGCTGGTACGGCAGACAGGAGGGAGGAAGTAATGGGAGCTGATTTTTCGCAGATAGCGCCTCAGGCAGGTGGAACGCTGGCCAGTGGCGCGATGCAGGCATACGGGGCATTAAGCCAGGGGCGTTCGGCCAGGGATGCCGGGCGGGCCAATGCCCGGATTCTGGAGGAGCAGGCAAACAACCGCCTGCGTGCTTCAACGGTCAGGGGGGATGTGTTGCGCTCGCAGGCACGGCAGGTGATTGGCGAGCAGTTGGCTGCGGGAGCGCAGTCGGGGGTGGGTTTAAGCGGCTCGCGGCTGGATATGCTGCGCCAGTCTTACGACAATCTGGAGGCTGATGTGGCCGCCGTGCATACGGACGCGCTGATTGACGCGACCGGGCTGAAAAATCAGGCTACCGTGCAGCGCTGGGAGGGTGACCAGGCTTATAAGGCGGGCAAAATGGGCGCGCTGACAGCGGCGGTGAATACCGGGGTGAGTCTGTACAGTCTGTTTGACAGTGTCAAGCCGGTGAAGGATCAGTTCAAGAAGAATTCAGGTCAATCGGCGGGAAGTAAAACGTCAAAATACCCGGCAATGACCAAACAGAGCGGGCGCTTTACCTCAATGGATACGCTGACGCAGTGGGCGTTTGGCACGGATGGTATTAAAAAAAGGGGCAGTGCCACCAGCCAGTTGCTGAAAACGCCTGCTTACGGCAGTCAGCGGCTGTCAAAAGGCTATCGCGGTTATCAGCGCGGCACAGGAGGGGTTTGATATGCCGGCGATTCCTTTTTATCAAAGGCAGGTGGTGCCGTCGATGAGCGGCGGGGCCGCGCAGGTCAGCGGCAAGGACCCTGTGGGTGCAGCGGTAGGGCAAATGGGGCAGGTAGGCGCGCAGGTGGTGGCCGAAATGGAGAAAAAACGCCAGGCGCAACTGGAGTTTGAGGAGCAGATGCGGGCCCAGGGCATGCTGGAAGAAGGCCAGCGCATGTGGAATGAGCAGATGCAGCAGCGCCAGCAGGAGTGGGATTTTGATACCGACCTGAATCAGGAGCTGGACAAGGGGTTTGATCCCTGGTTTGCGCAGCGTTTGAATTCGTTCAGAACGGCCGGGGCCAGAGCGCTTTTTGCGACCAAGGCGCAGGAGATGCGGCGGGGGTTCTCAACAAGCAATCAGAATTATCAGAGAACGATGCTTGTGGAGCGGGATAAGCTCGGGCTGGCTCAGTTTGTCAGCAACAGTGCTTCTGAGCTGGCGGATGACCCGGCGCTGTTTGATGACCGGACGTCTTCGCTGGAGCACATGCTGGCATTGAATCAGAACATAGATCAGGTCAGCAAAGATGCGATTTTTTATAATGCGCGCAGTACCTGGGCCGCTTCGGCTGTGCAGGCGCAGATCAGGCGTGGCGAGGTGCCTGACGCAGGGTTATCTGCCATGCAGCAGGATCTGGGCATCAGGACGCCCGGTGCTGCAAGTAGCGGTGGCACAGCAGCTCAGCAAAGCGTGGCGCTGGATGGCAAGGATGTCAGCCAGGTGTCGCAGCAGATGGGGGGTACTTCGGTCAATGTGGCGAATCCATCGGCTGTTCCGCAAGGGGTCAAGCGTTCGCTGGAGCAGTTTAAACTGACCGATGAGCAGAATAACAAGCTTATAGCTGCAGCGGGTGGGAATACATGGCTGTATATGGCGCTGCGAACGGTGCTGGTTGCGGAAAATTTGTCATTTGGCCGGGTCAGGGATGATCGGGAGTCGAATAAGAGAGCGGTCGGGCCATTTCAGTTTATACCTCCGACAGCCGAATCGTTCACGTCATCTGTAGACGGCAGGCGGTATACGCATGAGGATATGCGTAACTTTGATTACGCGCTGGATGCTGCCAAGCAGTATTTTGGGGAGTTGTACAGGCGTTTTGATGGCAATATGCTGGCCGCGCTTGCCAACTACAACGGGGGTGAAGCGGCCAGCAGAGCGGTGCTGGCCGGTCGGGAGCCACCCGCACAGGAGACGCGTAATTACTTGCGGGCTGCGCAGGCGATGGGGGTGTCAGGCGATGGGTTGTATTCTGCCGGAGCTACCTCTGGCTCAAACGAGGCAACTGATGCAAAGTCGGTCTCTGGCGCAGTGCCTGAGGCCGAACCCGGAGCGGCTCAGCCTGCATTCAGTCCGGCTGTCGGGTCTGATCAAGGGGAGGCATTGCCGCGCTACTGGCAGTATCTGAACGCAGAGGATAAGCACCGTTTTTATACCATGCTGCAAAGCCAGCAACAGGCACAGCGCGCGCAACAGGCCGGTGCTGTCCAAACCGCGTATAACCAGTGTATGGTGCTGATGGCGCAGGGGCAGATGCCTTCTGCCGAGCAGCAAGGCCAGGTGACGCTGGAGAGTCTGAGGCAGGTTTATGGCGATGAGGCGCCCCAAAAGTTTGCTGAATATCAGTTGAAAACAGATTCAATGGCATACAGGCCGGGTGTGATGCAGGCCAGCAACCAAATGCTGCGTTATTACCTGAACGGTGGGAATATTCCCGGCATGTCTGACGCAGCCAATCCGGCCGCGATGGCGCTTGCGGCGCAGTCGGAGTTAAAGCTGAGGGAGGCTGACCCGGCATACCATGCTCTTTTCTCTGGCGGTGAAGAGATGCTGACGCTTAGGGAAGGGTTCTCACGTATGCATGCTCAGGCCAAGGCGGAATATATTGCCGCGATGAACAGAAACGATGTGGCCGCACAGCAAAATGCAATGGCACGCATGATGCTGGCACAAAACCAGATCAATGCGATTTTGTTTCAAACGCAGTACCAGTGGAGCCGGGATGGGCGTGCGGTGCGGTTTCTGGACAACCAGCAGGTGGCATCGTGGCAGGATTATCTGATGAATGGTCATCCGGATGCAGTTGCACGTGACATTAAAATCATGTATGACACGTATGGTGAAAATTTCAGGCAGGCATTTGGTGAAATTTTTGCAGGAGACAACCGGTTGGCAGATTTGTATATGCCGATACTGTCGGCCTCGCCCAAAGCGTTTGAAGGTATTGTACATGCAGCTGGTATGGCGAAGCCCGAGGTTGAAGCCTTGATTGCAGGGCGGAGGCTATCAACAGAGGATACTCAAAAACTAGAAGAAGCGGTGAATGATCAGGTCGCTTTGCTTGATAAAACGCTGGAGCCGGATAACTGGCATATGCAAGCTGCATCTGACGCACGTAGAGAATTGATACAACGGATGGCATATCTCAATTTGATGCAATCTAAAGACAGTATGAGTATTGATGATGCAGTTGATTTGGCTGCCCAGGCTGTTGTGAGCCGGTACGTGCTGCATGATGGATTGCTGGTGCCACGGGAGCTTGTCGAAGCCGCAGAAGCATTGGGTATCAGGGGGGGCGGGGTTCGTGTAGGAATGTTAGCAGATTCAGGCATTAGAAACTGGATTACAGACCATGCGCCTGATATTCATGCGCGGGGACTGGCGAATTCGCTGGATCCCTATGGTCGAGTGGCTGATATTTCCAGGTTCAATGGCAGCATCAAATTGTATACAGCGCATGATGGTTCTGGTGTGGCATTGTTTTTTGTGGATAAAAAAACCGGTGAGCAATACCGTGCATATACCAATGATGGTAAGCCAGTGGTTTTACCCTGGAAGACACTGGGTATAACGCCTGAAAAGCTGAGTGAGTTAAAAGAGCTTGATCGTAACGAGCTTAAAGAATCTTTCAGCACGGATATGTATTACGGGATACAAGGTTAACCATGATTCCATTCAGAAATTACCGCACTGCGGCAGATGAATTTTCGATCACGGATTTACGTGCGTCATTTTCCGATCAGATGAATGCGCAGGTGCAACTGTCCCATCATGATGCAATCGGTGTTTCAGCGCTGCGCAATTACAGCATTCAGCAGTTGAATGAGGACAGCTCGTTACCCCGGTTATCGGCAACGGAAGCGCTGCGCATGGCGGAGGAACGCCTGGGGCCGTTGAGTGAACGGGGGCGGGCTGAGCTCAGTAGTGAACAGTACACCGAACCGGGCTTGCTAAAATGGGTTGAGAGCATTCAGCGGCAGCGTGCACGGCAGGCCATCATCGGTGATAACAATGGGTTTTTGCGCGGCGGTGCGCTGATGGCGGTTGGGTTTGTTGTTCCGATGGTGAGTGATCCGGTTGAGGCGGGCATTGCGCTGATTCCCGGAGGCAGGTTTGTGCGAATAGGCGCTGCCAGGCTGGGTATCGGTCGGGTCCTGAGCGGCAGCGCGGCACAACTGGAGCGCGAGGTGATGCAGCAGTCAACGATCGGGCGCATAGCGCATGTGGGACGCGGTGTTACCACAGACCTGGTCGATAACGTGATCATGAATACGGCCCGGGAGGTTCCTTATTACCATATCCGGCAGATGAACCCGCTGGATAATTATAGTTTGCAGGATTCTTTTAAAAATGTGGCGGTGGGTTCTGTGGCCGGGGTGGGTATTAACCGCATGGCGAGCGGTGCGTATCAGGGCGTACGGCGCCTGGCGGGAGTCAAACCGCAGAGTCCGATGCATCCGGGGCTGGTGCGGTTGCTGCATGAAGAGCGCCAGAAAGGCGGGGATTTGCTGGATGAGGTGCTGGGCGTTGTTCGGGGCGTGGACAGGTTGCCCACGGCAGAACGTGCTGCTGTGCTCAATGACATTGGCGATACGCTGGTCATGGCGCACCAGTTGCGCCAGCCAGAAGGCGCAGCCGGTACGGCTGGGGCTGTTACACGGGATATGCCTGCTGTTGCAGAGCATGTGGCGGCGCCTACGACGCATGGTACGGATATGGTCACGCCGGCAGATGCTCAGCCAGTTACCGCTCAAGATGGGGCACAGGTGTTGTCACCCCAGGTGCAGCGCACGGCAGAGTTTTTGGCGCAGCAAGGTAATGCGCCAGCGAAGGTGGGGCAGTGGATTGAACACTATACGCGTGCCTGGCAGGATGATTTGAAAACGCACGGCCCTGCAAGCAGGGATGCGGACGGGGGGCAGGTGCAGGCACGGCGTGAGCGTGTGATGCAGCAGGCGCTGGAGTGGGCTCAGATTGCGCCTGGGCGGGGCGTAGACCAGTTGCGCAGTGCTGCGCCTGAGACCCGCAGGAGTGTTGCGCAGGCGGCTGTGGTTCAGATGGTGCAGGGGCAGCAGCTAGATGTCAGGCCGGTGCTGGACGCCGATGCCGGCAAACTTAATAACGCCGATATAGTGAGCGTGGCGCAGCGCAGCCATCAGCCGCAAAACCAGGTAGGCTATGACGCGCGGGCAGCGTTGCAGGCCCGGCAACTGCGTGCAGAGGCGACCAAAGGGCAGCCGGTGGACAACCAGCCGCCAGGCCGCAAAACGGTGCTGGCGCGCAGTGTGCAGGAACTGGAGCAGGCGATACAGGCCCATGTGCAGCAACAGCAAAGGCGGCAGGCGTTTTTGGCACCGGTCACAGAAAAACCGGCAGTGACAGAGCGTGCAGGGGCAATGGGTACACAGCAGGCCGCAGACCGGATGCCGGCGGCGCAGTCAGTTCAATCAGTTCAATCGGTAGCGTTGGTACATGGGGCGGTGCGCGATGCGTTCGGGCGCAGTTCGCGCAGGTTGCTGGAGGCCGGGCGGGTTAAGGTGGTGGCGTCTGTGGCCGATGTGCCGGGCGGCCCGTATGCCGCCGGTGTGAAGACGGTGTTGCGCCCCGATGGCGATGTGTACATGGTTGCTGATAATGTGTCGGGGCCGGAGGTGAAGGGTATTTTGCTGCACCAGTTAGGGGTGCGAACCGGTTTTGAACGCATGGTGGGGCCACAGGTGCTGGCAGATATCAGGCAGCAGCTTGACGATGCGCTGTTGCGCTCTGAACCATGGGCACAGCGCGCGCGTGCCCAGGTGCCGCGTTATACCCCTGAGGGTGCGGTGCATCTGGAAATGCTGGCTAATGTGGTGCAGCATTATCCTGATCTGTCTTTGGTGCAGCAGGTGAAAGCGACAGTGCGAAGCTGGGTTTACCGCCATTTTGGTACGACACGGCAGATGATGGCTCTGACCGATGCGGACCTGAGTGCGATTGCGCTGGCGGCTTTGCGCAATGAGGCCAGGCACAGCCGTTCCCAGGCAGGCCCGGTGTCAGGGCAGGGAGATGTGTCTGGCGGGCAGACGGGCAAACCTGTTTTTGCCGAACAGATTGCTGCTGGTGAGCATGAAATAGCGACGGCGCAACGCACGGGTGCTGTGCTGGTGGAGGCTGCACACCAGGCGGCAGATATGCAGCATCTGGCGCAGGTGCTGGAGCAGCGTTTGACTGGTGTACCGCCGCAGCAGGTGCGTGCGGTGCTGCATGCGATGCAGGAGCGTATGGCTGCGGTGCAACGGCAGGGGTTTGACGGTTTGCCTGATGTTCAAGAGCTGGATGCTCGCTCGCTGATGCAGGAGATGGCTACAGGTGTGGCGCTGGACCTGGAACAGCGGGCCATGCAGCAGCAGCGGGTCCGTTTGCTGGATGAAAGTAAATTTACGGCCCGGCTGACAGATGTTGAATCGGTGCTGACCCCAGCGCAGGAGCAGGCACAGACACAAACGCAAATGCAAACCCAAATGAAGACGCAGATGGCTGTCGGCAAGGATGGTGCAGGGGCGGCCGGTTTGGTTGAGGGTGAAAAAGCGGCAATGCCTGACAGCCGCAACCAGCCGGTTTCGGATACCCGGGCTTTTGTGGCCATGCTGCTGGGAGACTCCCATGCGGCTGAAAACAAGGTGTCTTCTGTGCGGCAACTGGGGCGGGAATACAGCCTGCAGTGGGAGGCTTTTTTGCGCAGCGATGCACTGGAAGGCGGAAGCTGGCGCATTCTGGCGGATAGGCGGCACGCGCGTGATATTTACCGGGTGCTGGCCGATAAGGCTACAGAACGTGACCTGAGTGGCTACAGTCCGCAGGTGCGGGATGCCGCAGATTCTGTGATGCTGCTCAACCAGCATATCCGTGAGCAGTTGCAGGCCGAAGGTGTTTATCTGAACGCGGCTGACGATGTCTTGATGCCGCAGGTGCATGACAGTGCCAGGCTTTCGTATGCCGGGTATGCGCAGTGGCGCGACTTTGTGATACCACGGTTGGACATGGAGCGGACTTTTTTGCAGCGCGGTGTCCGGCCAGAGAATGGTGTGCTGAAGGCTGTGTTTGATGCCTTGCAGGAGGGCGCGCACGAGCGGGTTGATGCACCGCGTGTGTTGAATGGTATTTTACATGACCATAGCCGGCGGCAGCATGGTGGGGCGCAGGCGCCTGCGTCTGATGCATTCGGACACTGGCTGTATTTCAAGGATGCAGATGCACAGTTTGAATACCAGCGTGCGTTTGGTACAAGTGATGTATTGGGGACGCTGGCGCACCATATCAGACACCAAGCACAGCGGCTGGCACTGGTCCAACGGTTTGGAACACAACCGCAGGTCATGCTGGAGCGGTTGGTGAATGGGCATTATGAATCACTGGCGGCAGACCCGGTACGTGCTGCCTTGTTCAGCGCCGGTGGGCGGGAGATTGATGATGCCATGCGGCTGCTGGATGGCTCTGCAACGCAGCCCGGGCATGAGCTGGCGCTGCAATGGCAGGACGGTGTGCAAAACTACCGTGCTGTGCAGCAACTGGGGCAGGCGAGCAGCAGTTTGCTGCAGGATTTGCCGCAGGATATGGCCGCATTGTATGCGCCCGATGGTGATGGCCTGCTGACACATGCATGGCGCACGATTGCACAGCCGCTGACAGCATTGAATGCGGCCGAGCAGAAACGTGCCTTGCAAAGCATGCAGTTTTTGGGGCAGTCGATCATGGGGCAACTGACCTTGCAGGTGGATGCGCCGGGGCTGATGGCCGGGAAGTTGTTTCAGGGGCTGCATAACCTGTTTGGCTGGGATGCACAGACCCAGTGGCAAAACGTGATGCGCAGGGCGTTTACGGTGGAGTACGCGGCTTTGCTGGCAGGCCGCAGCGACGGCCGTTTTGACGTGCTGCCACAACGGATACAGAGCCTGCTGACAGCGTATGACATGGATGCCGGGCGCTGGGACCTGCTGCGGCAGGCGGTATCGCTGGCCAGCGATGGGCGGCGCTTTTTGACGCCTGAGGCGCTGGCGGCTGTGCCTGATGGTGCATTTGCCAAAGATCTGCTGGCACGTGGGCAGGAGGCATCTGCAAAAGCAATTGCAAGTGCCCGGGCGCAGTTGGCTGACAGCTACCGCGCGCTGCTGCAAGACCAGATGAATGGTGCAGTCGGTGCGCTGGGAAGCAAGCGTGTGCCGCGAGCCTCTTTGTACGACGGTACGCTTGCAGGCACGGCCGAAGGCGAACTGGTACGGGTGATGCAAGAGTTTGATTCGGTGGCCAATGCGATGCTGTATCTGACATGGGGCAATGGCGTTTACAGCAAAAATGCACAGGCCATGGCTGAGTTTGTGCGCGATAGTGCTAACCCGATGACTCAGATTGCCAACAGCATGACGCTTGCAGGCATGCTGCATTACGTGGGGGATTGTGCGCAGCGCGTGTTGCAGGGTAAAAATCCGCGGCCGGCAGGGGAAGCCTATGTATGGCAGCAAGCGCTGGAGCAAAGCGGTGCTGCAGGGTTTTATGCTGATTATCTGTATGCACAGGCGTACAGGCAAAGCCAGGCCGGTGGCAGCGTGGAGGGGGATTATGCAGGCGGTTATGGCGCCATGCGCATGGATCATTTGCAAGCCCTTTATGCCAGCAGCAGGCGTGGTGATGCAGCGGCAGCCTCAGAGCTGGGGGCGTTGCTGTATAACACACCATCAGTGGATTTATTTTACAGCCGCCAGGCACTGGATTATCTGGTGACCAACCGCATACAGGAGGCGCTTAACCCTGGTGAGATGAAAGCGCAATTGATGCGCGAGGTACAGCACAGCATGTACATGCGTTACCCCGAGCGGCTTGAGGCTGTGAACGATATGTTTCGCAATACGGGGCCAAACCGTGTGCGTGAACGCTACCGGCGCAAAGGGTTGATGCCGCGCGGTGAGGATGTGCATAAGCCTTTGGGCAATGGCTGGCAGGCGCCTGGTGTGCAACACAGGTCGTTTTAGCGCTGTTTTGCAGCGAGTGCATGGGCATGTACAACTTTGCTGGCAAGCGTACCGGCAAAAGGAGAAGCGTTAGAGGTTGTTCATGACCATGTAAAGGTACTTTCAGGTGGGTATCAGTAAGACCTGAAAGGTATACCTGTTGGGGCATAGCGGTACGGCGCTGATGCAGGCGGCTGTGCTCTTTGCGGTGGTTTCATGGTTATGTGAATCATGCCGGTACGGTTATTGGCAGATTCTCCGGCTTCTCCAGTGAAAGTGATGCTGATGCCACTTCGGTTGAACAGCCATTGGGCTTCTATTGAGCCGGGGGATGCCACCATGAGTGGATTATCTGTACCGTCGGTTAAAGATGATGGTGGCCCGAGTTGCATGGTAAGGGCATGTACTACCTCTTCTTGTACAGCAATGCCACGGGTTCCGGCACCCAGGCCAATGATGGTACCGCTTTGGGGGTCAAGCTCAGCCATGATGAAATTGTAATCTAGCCATGGGAAAGGCCAGTCGGCTGGTAATGCAATGACTTTTCGCACAATGACATTGTTATATGCACCTTTTTCTGATGTGCTTAGGTGTTCAATGACACAGGTGGTGCGGATGGTGGGCAATATTTGAAGGGCACGTGCATTGGCAAGCCGTGCGGGGAGCTGACAGTTTGGCAGCGTTAATTTTTCACCTAAGGTCAAGCCGTAGAGCGTGACGCGCGGGGTTTGTTGCGCCATGGCCGTGGAGCTGCAAAAAAGAATCAGCAGGTAAAGAAATAGGCGTCTGATAGTGGAGCGGGTGCAGGCAGTTTGTTTCATACAAATCAATAGCCTTGCACTGCATACACGTGGTGTATGGCATGCAGGGATTTTGTGAATAAAAGGGAAGAAATATGTTAACACATGAGTTTAGGCTGTACTAAACTGATATGGAAATATTGAGCGAATTGATGTGGCTGGCTGATGTGGCAGGCGTAGGCAATGCAAGAGGCGTTCACATTAGCGGCACCAGGTCTCGTAAGCTAACCCCCGTAGCATAGAGGAGCGAAGATGAATGAGGATATGCCATGACTGTAACCACCGACATTTGTAAAGCCGGGCCGTATGAGGGCGATGGTGTAACGGCTGTGTTTGCGGTGAATTTCCGATTTCTGGATGCTGCACATCTGCACGTATGGTATGAACAGGAGCAGCACAAAACCGTGCTGGTGCTGGGGCGTGACTATACCGTGGCAGGCGTAGGGCAGTCGGAAGGACGCATTCACTTGTCGCAGCCTTTGGTTGTTGGGCAAGCACTGATGATTCGCCGCGAAGTGCCGGTGACACAACTGGCTGATTATGTGCAGGGAGATGCTTTTCCGGCAGAAAGCCACGAAATGGCGCTGGATAAACTGACCATGATTGCGCAGCAGCTTAAAGATGGCGTAGACCGCGCCGTGAAAACAACCGATGGTGAGGAGCAGCAGCCTGTTGAATTACCTGCTCTGAATGACCGCAAAAACAAGCTGCTGGGATTTGACGGACAGGGGTTACCTGAAAGCGTGACGATTGGCAGTGGGCTGAAACTGGCAGAACAAATGCTGATGGTAAAACCAGGCATGGGGATTGTCAGTAATGAAGCCGGTGTGAGTGTGCTGATTGGCGACGGGCTGGGCATGTTTGACAACGCGGTGGTTGTGAAGCTGGGTAAGGGGCTTGAGTTTGACGAGCAGGCCAGAGCACAGGTGCAGGAGGAACTGATCAAATCGGTCAGCTCCGGCAGTGCAAGCATTATCGAACTGAAAGGGCTGATTGCGCATTTGACGCAGCGTGTAGAGGATCTTGAAACAGGAGAGGGGGGCGAAGTGGCTATATATATTGGTGACGGCATCAGGTACGATGCACAGGGACGGCTGACCGTGAAACCGGGGCTGGGCATTCAGGTGGATGCTGATGGCGTGAGCGTGATTCTGGGTGAGGGACTGGAGACCGGTAATCAGGGCCAGGTGCAGGTGAGCCAGGCTTTGCGTGAAGGTGTGAGCCAGTTGAGTGGGCAGATGACCCAGGTAACAGCAGGCACAACTTTTCCTTTTAACCAGGATTTGTGCGCAGAAATCGGAGGTTATTCCAAAGGGGCGGTGTTGTTGGGCGCTGATGGGGTGACTTTGTGGCAAAGCACAGTGGATGCCAATATGACAGACCCGAATTCAGGTAGCGCCAATGGATGGATCAGGGTGGTGAATGAAGATGGATTAGCACAATATTTATCAGACCGCTTTGCAATTATTTATCCGAATGGTGGGAGTGCAGCGAATCCGGCAACAATATCATTTAATAACCGTTATACTTCCCCCAACCCCTTTCCAGAGCATTATGTAACATGTCAGATTGAGCTTTATGATAAAGGAGAATGGAGTCCAATTTCGTTCTCTCAACTTACAGGCGCAGGCGGAATTGGTGTTGTTGCGGCTCAATTTAATGATAATATTGTGATTCAAACAGGCAGTAATAGTTTGTTTGGTTCTGCCGGCGGGACTGGTAATTTGTTTACTTCACCCACATCTGCAACAACTTCAGCGCCGTGCAGAGTGAAAGTGTGGCGGATAGATTAACTGGTTTTTATGGCATGTTGGAGATAAAGTGAAAATTATTAGAGAGTATCTAAAGAGACGGCGTTTAAGGCATGCTAACCAGATTTTTCATGAACTAGTCAGTGACCCTCAGTCTGATCTGCATAGGTTTTTTGATACCTATTTCGAAAAAATTCAAAAATCTAATTCTGAATTATTAGCTGGAGTTCCTGAGCGGCCTAGTAGAGAAGAATTGATTGCGGCTCTTGATGATGTCCGGATGAATTTGATCTACAGAAAAAGTGTATTGGCTGCAGAGGAATCAGCAGCCTATGCGACAAAGTATATTCAAAATGCGAAGTACTTTTATGATAAGTTTGAGACCATCAACTATGCACTCGACCAAGCGCATGTGGATGGTTTTATAGCCGAGTTTGGTGTTTATCAGGGGAGGTCATTGAACTTTATTGCTGATAAATTTCCGGATGAAGTTGTTCATGGATTTGATACGTTTACAGGGCTTCCTGAAAATTGGGTAGAAGGTTTTCCACAGGGAAGATTCGACACGACAGGGCAAGCACTTGAATTTCGAAATAATTGTAAGTTACATAAAGGCCTGTTTTCAGAAACGTTACCAGGATTTTTAGCAGAAGTTAAAGGGCCGGCAAAATTTATTCATATTGACTGTGATTTATACGCGAGCACAATAGATGTATTTAATGCCCTTAAAGGGCGAATTGTTAGCGGAACAGTCATTGAGTTTGATGAGTACTTCAATTACCCCGGCTGGCAAGAACATGAGGCGAAAGCATGGCATGAGTTTGTCGAGCAAACAGAAATCAAGTTTGAATTTATAGCTTATACAGCCAGCCATTACCAAGCAGCGGTACGTGTTCTTTAGCATTGAGTTGAAATAGTTTGAAGGAGCCATTCGAAAATTCGGATGGCTTATTTTTTTGCACCAAGAATGGTTCATTCTGTTTCTTAAATTGATGATCGTTCACATCAATCATCACGCTCCTGCTAACCTCTGATTCTGTAGCACACAGGGTATAGAAAAGAGGATAGAGGATGACCGTCAGTACAAGCAGCAGCCAGGTCGGGCCTTACAGGGGCGATGACATTTCTACCGTGTTTGCCGTTGGATTTCCTTTTTTGGAAAGCGAGCATTTGCATGTGGTAGTGGTAGACGCAGCAAATGAAGTTTGTCTGGCGCCAGACGTTGATTATCATGTTATTGCGACAGAGGCTGGTGATGGCCAAGTCGAACTGGCGCAACCTTTGGCTGCGGGCAAAATGCTGACAATTTTACGCAAAGTGCCTGTAACCCAACTGGTGAATTATGTGCAGGGAGACATTTTTCCTGCCAAACAGCATGAAACGGCGCTGGATAAGCTTACGATGATTGCACAGGAGCTTGTGTATGAGGCTGGGCGGGCAGTCAAGTTGCCTGAGGCTGATGAGGGTGAGTTTGTACTGCCGTCTGTCAGCCAGAGAAAAAATGCATTGCTGGGGTTTGATGCAGGTGGATTGCCGCAGGCTGTCAAAGTAGGGGATGGACTGATCACTGAGCAACACATGCTGATGGTCAATGCGAATATGGGCATTATCAGTAATGCAGCGGGTGTCAGTTTGCTCATCGGTGATGGGTTGGGAGCATATAACAGTGCCATTGTGGTTAAGCCCGGCGATGGGCTTGATTTTGATGCACAAGCCCAACTGCGGCTGAAAACAGAGCTGCTGAATGCGATTAACAGGAATGCCGCTATTCTGATTGATTTACGGGGCTTGCTGAGTAATTTAATGAGGCGTATTGCTAATCTTGAGATGGGAGGGGGTACAGAAGTGACGATTTATATTGGAGATGGATTGCGTTATGACGAGGATGGTAACCTGACTGTTAAGCCAGGCGTGGGTATTGAAGTGAATGTGGATGGTGTCAATGTGCTCTTAGGAGACGGTCTGGAGATTGGTGCACAGGGCCAGATGCAAGTGAGCCAGACTTTGCGTGAGGGTATCAGCCAAATGCAGAGAAATGTCAATGCTGGGATCAGTGTACCTTTCAACCAGGAGTTTTGCGCAGAGATTGGGGGATATCCTAAAGGATCTGTGCTGCTGGGTGCTGACGGTGTGACATTGTGGCAGAACACGGTAGATGCCAATATGACTGATCCGGATTCGACAGGTAGGGATGGATGGGTTTGTCTCAATGCGCCTAAAGTTGCATTTTGTGTCACGGGTGGGGTAGTACAAACAATTGCTTATGAGTCATTAACCCAGGTAACCGGATTAACCACTGTTAATTTCAATATGGGCTCCGGGTATTCTGACGGGCGATTTACCGCTCCTGTTGCGGGGATTTATGATTTTAAATCAGCGCTTTATTTTTCTGGTGTCTCTGGCACGGCTATCGCAGCCCCTTTTATGCGAATTGATTTGCTCAAAAATGGAGTTAATACAGGTTCAAGGTATTTATTTTCTGCTACCAGAAGTGATGGATCTTGCATGATTACAGGAGAGTGGTTAGAGCAGCTTGACGAAGGAGATGTTATTACATTGCATTTTCTCCAAGTAATATTGACTGCTGGTGTGAAACTCTCAGCAAGTCATAGTTCGTTTTTTTCTGGCAAGTTAGTGCAGTTATTGTAGAAAAGCTATTTTAAAGTCTGTCAAATTATTTCAATCAATATGGTGCCTTTTCAGGTCAGGCTCTGGAGGACAAGCGTATCATCTTAGTCATTTTGTAGATCATCAAGATGGCTGCAACAAAAAAGGCTGCATATCCAAACAAGTAAACTGAAAAGTAATACATGAAGAATCCGGTTTGTGCTGCGAGAAATGCCAGGACTGCCATGGGCAGGGGGCATATGACACATAGAAGGGTCTTGTATTGCTTCAGTATCAGTAAAACAAGCGACAAAAATACGATAAGCCCAAGTGGAATCAATATGTTATGAAAAAATGCCCGTGCCGTTTTGCTGGTTTGCAGGGCAATGAATTGGAGCGTTCTGTCTCTTGTTTTCGGTGAAAGATAGTCAGAAAGCCCGCCTTTGAAAACAGTGTCATAAACTTCAGATGGGGCTGAGCCGGCGGTGTACCCGACCGTTTCTGTCACAACGATTGGCGTTTGGCCAAATTGAAAGGTTGCCCACCGGTCTTTGATGAATACGTCCGGGTATGTGTAAATCAGTTTGAGAAGTGCGCGATATAAATCGGTTTTGTCGGCTTCATAAAAGCCTTCCCTGATCAGATCGGTGTGCCAGTATGCATAGGCACCACTGACGTCTTTGAAGTTGGAAACACGAAGGTATTTGTCAATGTCTTCTATCAAGTCGGGCCTGTTGTCCTGCATTGCCTTGTTGACTAAGGACCCCAAAGGTTCGGTGTAAGTGGTCAGAATGTATTTCTGATGGTCAATTGGCCCCATGATTTTGGATTGCGGGTAATTGACAATCAGGAAGAGAATGGCTGTAAGTATCGGGAAAAGTGTTTTTTGGAACCGGGTTGAGGTTTTCCAAAAAATGATAATAAACAGAATTGGAATGGCAACCAGAAAGTAGACACCTTCACCGCGAATGGTGGAGATAAGGGCAGTGAGTATGGATAGCGCAATGAACAGCTTGGAGGTAACGTTTTTTTGTCGGCTGATTGATTTGATTAAAATGACAAGTAAAAGCAGGACAATATAAGCAAAGAGGGTTGCCCGCAGCGGAAAGTAGTTTTGCGCCAGGACTGACGGGAAGATAAATGGAATGTAAGCCAGCCATGCCAGCTTGCTGCGATGGATTGTCTCAGATACAGAGTAGACAAAATAGCCAACAATCAGTGACAGGCATGCCAGTTGGAGAATGATGACACTTACCGGGCTTGGCAAAAGCAGCGTGGCGTAGTAATAGAACCATATCATCAGGTAATGGTGCCATGCATATTGTTCAAAGTTTCTGACAACGCCGATGAGCCCCATTTTTTCCCAGCCCCAATTTCCGGGCCATATCATCAGCAGCACGACCATTGAAAAGAGAAAGTAAATAGCGGAAAAATGGATAAAGCGGCGGTAGTCGGCTTCGCGCTTGTACCGCCTGAACATGTAGGCTGCAATTTGCCAGAAGCTGAATATGACGATGATTTTGGCTACGGTGAAGGTTTTGCTCTCGAGCGTAGAGCGTATGAACAGGTCTTTTTCAAAGAAAAAGGTGACATACCAGTGAACCAAAGCAATGAACAGTGCTTTTTTATGAATAGTGTCTGATAACCATGTTCGCAGTCGCATAATTTCTGGTATGTCGGGATGATGTGCTCCAAGTGGAGCTTAAGCCGCAAGGTGTTTCAATATGAAGAAAAGATTATACCGATTCTGCAGATCAAAATATAAAGGCGCTTGTATATTCAAAAAGGTGGTGCTGCAACGCTATAATCATTTACTTGACAGTGAATCTGCCTATTCACGTAGCTGCGAGGAGACGGTGCTTTTATGCCAAATATCATGGTTTTTATTCCTGCTTATCGGTGCGAAGCGCAAATCGGGCGGGTGTTGAATCAGTTTCCACCCGAAGTTGCCAAACATTTCAGTGAAATTGTGGTGGTTGAGAACCGCAGCCCTGATGGAACACTGGAGGCAGCCCAAAAGGGGCTGCAGCAGATTCAGGGGTGTAAAACCACGTTGCTGAGAAATGATGAAAATTACAGTCTGGGTGGCTCTCATAAGGTGGCGTTTAATTATTGCCTTGAACAAGGACATGATTACCTGGTGGTGTTGCACGGCGATGACCAGGGCAGCATACAGGATTTGCTGCCGTTGCTGGAGCGTCAGGAGTACGAGCAATACGATAATCTGTTGGGGGCCCGGTTTGCTAAAGGTTCAGTCCTGGAGGGGTATTCAACTTTCAGAACGGTTGGCAATGTCGCGTTTAACAAGATGATTTCGCTGGTGACGCGCGCTCAGGTGCTGGATATGGGGTCCGGGCTGAACATGTACAGCGCCCGGTTTTTGCAGCCCCGGTTTTACATGGGTTTCCCGGATGACCTGACGTTCAACGTATATATGCTGTACTACAGCATCTGGAAAAAGGTGCCGATGAAGTTTTTCCCATTGACGTGGCGGGAGGATGACCAGGTTTCAAATGCCAAGATTTTCCGCCAGGGGTGGCGTCTGCTGGGGCTGACATGGCAGTATATGCGGGATTCGCAAACGCTTTTCTCAAGCATACACCAGCCCAGTAAACCGCAATATACGTCCCAGTCTATTCCTCTGGCCGGTTCTCTGGCTGAGACAAGTTCTGCATTGTAAAGAGTATCTGATGGAACAGCAGCTTTCATTGTGGGTGTGCTGGGGATTTGCTCTACTGTTCATGCTGGTGGCAACGGCTGTGCGTGCAGCGCGGTTGTATATCAGTCTGGGGGTATTGCGTCCTTCTTTGTTTCGCACCAATACGATTCATTTTGTAGGGGCGGCGCTGGGCTATCTGGTTGGAGTCTTTGTGTATGAGCTCACCGTCATTGTTCTTTGTGCTTACAAGGATCGCAGCAAGGCAGTGCCAACGCTGCTGGCTTTGATATTGGTTCGCATTTTTGACGCATTCATTCTGGTTGTGGTGATATTCTTCTTTACCACACTGTCGGATTCACGCATTCTGTTTTTTGCTTTGCTGCTGTTGCTTGCGTTGATGTGGGGCATCATGTTTGCGCTGTCTCCTATTTTGAGGCGGTTGGAGCGCAATCTTCTGGAGCTGAATCGGGTCAACAGGAAAGATGCCTGGTTTTTAAGGCAGTCTTATCAATTGCGCCAAAACCTCAACAAGCTGCCCTGGGAGAAAAAGGGCACGATCAGCATGGTGTTGTCTTTATCCGTTATCGGTTGGGTGTTCGAGTGGATGGCTGTTGCATTGGTTATCCCTGTCAGCGGGGATGCCGTTGCTGTCATCATCAACCGGGTGGGCGGCAGCTTTGGCATAGCGCTGGGTGTTAATGCGACACAGGTTTATAACTGTCTGATGCTGGTTGTTTATGTGGCAGCCGTACTTTTGGTCATGCTGAGTATTGTGCGCTGGCTTAAAAAAGACCGTCAGGCATGTTCTTTTAGAGATTGAGTTGATGAGATGATTTGCATATTTTTTCCCCAACTTTTGCCCAACTCGTTCGTAAGCAGTGTCTTACATACAAAGGATGTGCGTAAATTGCGCCTGGGGCAACGCACATATGGCGGGCTTGTAGAGAGCATTCCTGCATTTGAGCATAGCCGCTTTTTGTATGCGGATGCCGCGTGTCCTTCAAAGTGGAGCGAGGTGCAGGCTTTGTGCATGAAGGTATTGCAGGCGCAGACCCGGTTGCCGGAAGACGATGAAAAGGTGGTGATTTACAACTTTGCCTACTATCCACTGGATCTGGATTGGGTGGATAACCTGTTCCATAAGGCCATGCAAACGGATATTCCCTTGTTTGTGGAGAAGTACTCCAATCAGACTGCTGACCAGCCAGCCCGGTTTGTTGCAGCCTGCATGACCTATCAGCAGTTGATGGAAGCAACGTTGGAATCCTCAGAGCCAGCACGGGTGCAAGCCGGCGATGACCAGATTGCGAATCTGGGGCACACGGCAACGGCGTTGCGGCTATTTGGCAGCGGCTTTTCCCTGCGCTACTTTAATTCATTGCAGCCCAGTCGCAATGTGTTCTTTTTAAAGCTTTCATCTGTCGTGGAGAAAATGCAGGCTGAGTATGATTTTTTCAGGCAGCTTCCGGCCCCGGTTCGGCCTTATTTTCCGCAGGTGGGCGATCTGGTGATGGAGGCAGACCGCAGTGGTTATGAAATTGAGGCGGTTCCCTGCCTGGATGTGGCTAAATCTTTACTGAACGGGGTATTTGCCAACCGGCATGACGGCGAGCTGTTAATGAGCCTGTTGGATCAATACCTGCAAAGTTGCCCGGCGCAAAAAGTGGGGGAGGAGGTTTACGCCCGCCGGGCTGAAGCCTTGTTTGTCGACAAGCTGAAAAAGCGTGTGGACATGTTGTTGCAACATACCTGTGTACCCAAAATGGATGTGATGTGCCAGATGAACGGTATGGGTTCTGTAGCGCATTTTGCCGATCTGTATGTTGCAGCGCTGCAAAAGGATATAGAGCAGCATAAAGAGGATACGCTGGTGTTTTCTCATGGGGATCTGTTTTTCTCCAACATTTTGTTTGACAGTACCAAAGAGTACATCAAGCTCATCGACCCCAGAGGTCGTGTCTCACCGCAGGCAGAAGATGACTATATGCCTGCGTGGTACGACCTGGCCAAGCTGAGCCATTCATTCCTGGGGCATTATGACCTGATGGTCTACGACATGATGGATGTGGTGATGCAGCGTGATCTGACTCTGGGTTTAAAGGATGCACATGTGCCGGGAGTGGTGCTGCTGGAGCAGACGTTTTTGGACTACCTGAAAAAGCGCAATATATCTGTTAAACGTTTACGCCTGTATGAAGGCAGCCTGTTTCTGAGCATGATGCCGCTGCATGCAGAGGATGAGCTCAGAATGCACAGGCAGTTGATTCGTGCGATGGAGCTTTACCGCTTCTCAACCACCTGAAAAGAATTTTGTCATAGATGAAAGGCGTATGAAGCGCTAAGGAAAGCTGATGGCTGTAACGTATATTTTGTGTGCTGCCGGCGAGGGAAGCCGGTTCCGTGATTCTTTTGGCACCTTGCCCAAGGCGATGATCGAGCTGTATGGCTCTACTTTGTTGGAGTGGTCTTTACGCTCACTGCCAATCTGCGGGCAGGACCGGCTGGTGCTCATCACGCAAAAGAAACACCGGGTCAAAGAGAAAATGGAGCAGAAAATTGCCATGCACTATCCGTTTTCATCGGTGGTCTGGCTGGAGATTGACGCGCTGACAAGAGGCCAGCTTGAGACAGCAAGTTTTGCTTTTGAGCATATTCTGCCTGAGAGTTCCGTTGTCATCTATAACTGCGACACGTATTTTGAAAGCCAGACGCTGCTAGGCAAAATGAACGATCCGCAGGTGCAGGGCATTATTCCCTGTGCGCAGGCACAGGGGGATTCATGGTCGTTTTGTGAGGTCGACGAGCATGATCAGGTGCTTCAGGTGCGGGAAAAAGAGCGCATTTCCGAGTGGGCATCTGTCGGGCTTTATTACTTTAAAGATGCAGCACTTTTCTGCGAGCGTGCGCTGCATGCCCTGGCGCAGCCCCAGACCCAAACCCAACAGGGCGAGTATTACGTGGCCCCGCTGTATCAGACATATCTGGATGCGGGGGAATGTGTGCTGATGGATCGTGTCAGCCTGTTCAAACCCATGGGAACGCCGCAACAGCTTGAAGCGTTCTGGGAAGTGGATGTCAAGCAGCTTGCGGTTGAAAACCTGGCGCCCGTGCTGGTGGTGGATCTGGACAATACCATCACCATAGACGAGCCGGGCGTGTCTTACGCTATGAAAAAGCCAAACCGGCCCGTGATCATGAGGCTCAGGGAGTTTGAGCGGGCCGGGTGGGAGATCATTATCTATACATCACGCCGTATGGAAACATTCCAGAACAACGAGGCCCGCATTGTGGCCGAGGTCGGGCAAACAACGATGGACTGGCTTGAAGTGCATCAGGTGCCTTATCATGGCATACGGTTTGGCAAGCCGTATGCGCGGTTCGGGTTTTATGTGGATGACAAGGCCATGCATCCGGATGAATTCATTCATCTTTCGCCTGAACAGGCGCTTGAGAAATACCGTAAATAATGTACAGAATTCATGTGCGGAAGTGATGTGGTTCACTGATGATGAATTTGCGCCAGCTGATTGATTATCTGATGCGTTATGCTTTTTCCAGCATATGCGCAGTGCTGCTCGATATTGCACTGTACGCTTTTTTAATCTGGGCCATACAGCTTTCCCCGTTTTACGCCAATGCCATCAGCTCGGTCGTATCCGTCATTGTGGTCTGGTTTTTGTCAGGCCGCTATCTGTTTGCAGCGCATCGCATTTCATTAAAAAAATACATTACCTGGTATGTCTACCAGTTTATTGTCATCCTGATCTATTCGGCAATGGTCAAGGGGCTGGTGGATTACGGCGTGAATGAGCTGTTGAGCAAACTGCTGATCACAGCGCTTTCCTTTGTCATCAACTCGACATTTTTTAAGCTTGTGATTCTTAAAAAATAAAAAGGCCAGCTCATATCAATCAATATGCAAGCCACCTCTTCAGGTGGCTTTTTCTTGCCTTTGCCAGCCATGATTTGGCTATTCAACCATTCACATAAAAGTGCTATCGGCGTCTAACATCACATACGTAAGAGGAGAAAAGATGGATACAAACAACCAGACGGATGTGATGCAGTTATTTGTGATTATGGCGGCCTCTATTTTCGGGCCGTCCATGGCGGCCATTATCGGGCCTTATATCCTGATTGCTTTTGCCGCTGCAACCGGGGCGGGTTGGTCGCTGGGCAGAAGGGAGCCTAAAGGTAAGGCAAGCGCATTGTTTTATTTTGTACGGGTGGTTTTTACCGCTGTTTTGCTGACGGCCGGTATTTCCAAAATAGCCGCCGGCTTTATTCCCAGTGTGGAGGCAGACTGGCTGGTGGCGCCGGTGGCGCTGATCATTGGGCTGATTGGGGATGACTGGTACAAGATCGGCGAGTGGTTTGTGCAAAAAGTGAAGCTGTTCGTTGACCGCAAGATGGATGGAAAGGAATGACAGCGATGACAACGTTTTATTATCTAACGGCGCTGGTCACAGGCATTCTGTGTTTTGGCGTGATTGCCATTTCCGTGTTCCGGCTGAATCTGTGTGGCAGCCGCTTGCGGCCGCGTTTCAAATACACGGCATTGATCTTGTGCGCATCGGTTGCCGGTTGCCAGCCGTATTTGAGCAGTACATTGCAGGGCGTTGGCAGCCTGGCCTTGGTGGGGAGCGTGATCTGGCTGCTGGTGGATGGTGCACCGGCATGGCGCCAGTACGCACATAAAGGCGGTCAGGAGTTTGATACGCAGATTTTTGATCCTGAAACCTTTGGAGAGGATGAATGAGCAATATGCACCTCAGCCCGCATTTCCGGCTCAGCGAGTTTACCCGCTCAGCCACAGCCGAACGCCTGCAGATCAACAACCAGCCTGATATTGCGCATTTGCAAAACCTGATGCAACTGGCGAAATCGCTGGAGGAGGTCAGGGCCTTATTCAAGGTGCCGCTTCTGGTTTCAAGTGGTTATCGTTCCGCCGCGCTCAATCAAGCGGTGGGCGGTGTGGCAACGTCTGACCATGCCCAAGGGCTGGCGGCAGACTTTACGGTTCAGGGCCAGAGTGTGCAGGAGGTCTGCCAGGCCATTGAGCGCAGCGGCATCCGGTTTGACCAGCTCATTTTTGAACAGGGGGCGACCGATTGGGTGCACCTAGGCATTGGCAGCAGAATGCGGCAGCAGGTGCTTTCGTGGCGACGTGGTGTGGGGTATGTGCCCGGTATCCGAAAAATTGAAACAGGAGGTGTGTGATGGATGCAATTGCCGCAGTGCTTGTATGTGTGCTGTTCTTTTTCATTGGTGTCGGTGTACAGGTGAAGAACCCTGGATTCGGGCAGGCCATTTACAGCGGGTGGAAAAGTTTTTGGCACAAAGTTAAGCGTAAATAAAGCCGGGTGTGCAGATGAGGGCGTGCAGATGAATTTCATCAAAAAATATCTGCCTGAGCTGGCCGTGGTGCTTGCCATGGCCGGGCTGTTGCTGTGGGCAGCGGTGCAGACATGGCGACTGGAAGCTGCGCACAATCAGACCGACCGGATCACGCTGGCGTTTGAGCAGTACAAGTTGCAGCAACAGGCACAGATGCAGCAGGAAAGACAGCGTGAACTGGATCTTAAAGAAGTGGAGCGATATGAAAACGAGCAAAGGCTGCAGCAGATTATGGTTGAGCGTGACGGCGCTGTTGCTGAGCGTGACGGGGTGCGCGCAGAACTCGCCCGTGTACGTCAGGCTGCCGGTGGATCCGCTGCCGGCAATTGCACTGCCGCCGCCCACACCATCCGAGTGCTTACCGAGCTGCTTGAAGAATCTGACCGGCTGGCGGGAGTCTATGCACAATACGCTGACACAACTCGAAACCACTTACTGACGTGTAACGGGTTTTACAACGCCCGCTTGCACGAAGAGTGATGCGCCACAAGCAGATTTGTGCAGCGGCGCTATGGGCGCGTGTGCTGCGGTCATAAGGCAGGCACTTCTTCTGTTTTCATTTCATAGCGGCCTTCTTCAATGGCCTCAATCAGGTCTGCAATGTGCGGATGGTCGGGGTTTTGCTGCTGGTAGCGTTGCAGATAGGTCAGTGCTTTGGGCGTATCGCCCAGCATCAGGCAATTCAGCCCGAGTGAATAGTTGGCATCTGTGATGCCCAGACTCAGGGCCTTTTCCAGAAAGGTCACGGCTTTTTGTGATTGACCGCTACCGGCCAGAAAATTGCCGTACATGTAGTTGCCCTGCGGGTCATCGGGAAAGTTGCTCAGCAGGCGCTGAAATGTCATATCCGCTTTATGCGCAGAGTCGGCAATGTCCAGGTTATGTCCGATGCTGTAAAACATGCCGGCGCGCCGCAGCAGGCCAGCATCCGGTTCCGGCCTGTCCAGCAGAATGTCGAATATGGCACCGATGGTTTTGACATCAGTTGTTGCACGCTGTTTGTCTTGTGGTGTGTCAAACCGGGTGGGGTAGCTCAGTGCGTGGCTGGCCAGGTCGTTGAGTATCTGGTCCAGATACTGCATATCCACGGCATAGGCATTTCCCTCAGACGTTGGTGAAGTCACCAGTATTTTTTTAAGGTCGTAGTGCCCATATTCCTGCGCGCACGCGAAGGTGACACCCAGTAACAGTAGCAAACTCACGATGTATTTTTTCAGCATGGCACGTCCTGTGAGGGGTTTCGGTATTCGGCCAGATGGTAAAGCATGGCATGCCAAAAAGCAAGCTGAAGCGCTGGGGCGTATTAACGCTGAATGTATAATCAGCTCTTGTTTGGAGCGCCTTGAAATGCCGGGCGTTCTGGCTTTGGGAGGGCAAGTGGCTTTATGACTGAAAAATATATGATGACCAATATGGTGACAAGGGCGCTGCGTTTATCTGTGGCAGTGACGGGGCTGCTGTTTTTACTGCTGCTGAGAAATGCCGCTTATGCCCAGGGCAACATACCGCCTCTGCATGTGAACTGCCAGCAAATCAGCACACTCAATTCGCAGGCGTATGACATGGTCAGCCGGAACATATCACTTGAACAGATGGTTGAGCAACTGGTGCCTTCCGGTATTTCACGGCAGGAACGTGTATTCTATATGATGGGAGTGAGCCGCGGGGTCTATTTGTGGGAGCTGCATCCACAGAGCAGGCCTGATTTTCTGCAATTGTGTTCACAGCAGAAGGATGGAATCCAAACAGGCTTGAACCAGATGACGTTGGGGATAGGGCAGATGATGCAGGGGGCTGCGATGATGCGTGATGAAGGCATGTCTCAGCAGGGTTTGACAGATTTTTTCAAGAGTTACCTTGAACAAAGAGTTTCAAATGAACATGACAATTTATCGGGAAAAATGCAGTTCCAGATTATGGGTGAATTGAGCAGCTACATCGTTTCTGAAGTGTATAGGCAGCGCAGTCAAACACCTGAAGAATTGCGTGATATGTTCATGTCTCAATTTCAGATTGTCATTGACTGATTGACAAGGCGCACCAGTACCATGGCCTGTTTAGCAGGCTGGAAGGTGGCCTGTGCGCCATTGCATATCAGCCGGTTTGATGGCTGCTTAGATCATCGGTATGGCAAAGCGCTGTTTCAGAACCTCATCAAGCGCATAGTTCATCACTTCGTCCCAGGTCTGGGCGGCGGTGCTTTTCTCTAGCAGGTGGAAAATGTCAAACTCATCCTGGTCGACATATATCGTGCCAAACAAACCCTGCTTATCGTAAAAGATGTAGGTGCAGGCATCGGCTCCCGGCGGGTGTGCCCAATAACCGACGACCATGTAGTTCTGGTTCAGGATGTCGTATTCCTGCTGGCTCACAATGGCAGTATCACTGCCGATTTTAAATTCATCTCTGCTGTTGCCCCATGCCAGATTGATTGTGTCCAGCAGGCCGAACGAGTAAAAGCGCTCATAAGGCGGCCATTCATCGCGGGCGCGTTCAGGCACCGTGTCAATGCGGTAAATGGTCAGGTCGCACAAATGCTCGTTACCGATGAATGCGCCTACCTGCTGATAAAAGCTGGCAAGCGCTGCCGGAAACGCAATGGCGGCGTAGCGCTGCGCCTGCTCGATGGCCTGTGCGCTTGTCGGCGTACCGAATTTGGCCAGCTTGGCATAGCGCCTGATATATTCCTGCAAAGGCTCATCACAGTTGCCATTTTTTTGCAACAGCGGATGAGACATGGTGCGTGAATCAATTTCCAGTGCGTTGAATGTTTCAGCAACCTCTTTAAAACGGTTCAACGTAGTGTCGTGCATGGTGCGGTTCCTTCACGGGTAAGGGTATCTGGTTTTTTTGAATGAATGCAACGCGCTTCACTATAACCTGGGCGATGTTAAGCGTGCCGCCAGCGCCTCATCAAGGGCGTGGTTCATGATCTCGTCCCAGGTACAAGCTTCTGCACTGTGCTCGATCTTTTGGGCAATATCAAAATACTCATCCAGTAAATTGACAAATACCGTGCGAAATAGCCCCTGCCGGTCGTAAAAGATGCACTGCTGCATGTCTCCATCCTCTTGGCCGTCATCCATAGATTCGCACCAGTAGCCCACAGCCATGTAGCTGCGGTTCAGCTTGTCATATTCCTCCTGGCTCATCATCGCGGTGTAGCTGTCCATGGACTCAGCCTCTCTGAGGTGGTCCCATAAATAGTGAATCGTGTCCAGCAGGCCGATTGAGTGGGCATAAGGGCTGTCGCTGCGGGTGCGCTCCAGCACAGATTCAGGCGAGAAAATGGTGAGGTTGTTCAGATGCCTGCCACCGTGCAGCGAACCGGTTTTGCGGTAAAAACTGACAAGGTCTGCCGGAAACGGAACAGCCGCATAATGCTGCGCCTGTTCAATGGTTTGCACATCGGCCGGTGTGCCGAATGCTTCCTGTGCGGCATGGCGGGCAAGATAACCCTGCAGGGATTCTTCGCACTGGCCCTGTGCTTGAAGAAAAGCATGATGCAGGGTGCGGAACCTGGTTTCCATGGTGTTGAGTGTTTCTGTGACATCCTTAAAACGCTTCAACGTATTGTCATGCACGGTGCGTAGCCTCCACTGATTATTTCAGTGAACTTTATCGGCTTTGCCAGGTTGACGCAAGCGTTCTGGGTGGGGAAGGTCGGGTATGTCAAGGCGCTGGCATCCGTTGAGAGCTAGGCTACAGCACCATCAGCTCCCATGCCGAGCAAATGCCGACATACACGTGCCCCAGCGCATTGAGCTCGCTTACAACGGGGCTCATTTTAGGGTCGTTGGCGGCAATCTTAAGGTCATGCATGCTGGAGGAATCATCATAGTCAGGCAAAACATCATGAATATACACCAGCCCGACCACCCGGCCGTTGGTCACTGCGGCCAGCACGTGTCCTGAGCCTTTGTACTTGCTGGCCATTTCATCTCCTATTTTGTATTTCTGCATATTCTGTCCTGATCAAGGGTTTATTCATGCCTTAGAGGCTGGGCCCATTCAATATAGGTATTGCATAACAATATATTTATGACACTAGTATAAAAAGAAACCGATCCATATTCCGGCAGCGCGTGTTTTTTGATTCATGCTAATATGGGCACAATCATTCATAAATCAATCAAATTCGCGCAGCAGAGCAATGCAATGCTGCTTACTTTAACGTCAGGAGCCATTGATCATGAGCGAATCTGTCATCAAGGCCCATCTGGGGCAACTCGCATATCAGACCACCCTGTCATCAGGTACTCACCAGTGGGTGGCTGATGTGCCATCGGATCTGGGCGGGGGTGATACCGGCCCGACACCGCACGAACTGCTGAGCTCTTCACTGGCAGCCTGCACATCCATCACGGTTGCCATGTATGCCAAGCGCAAAAACTGGCCGCTGGAGGGAATTGACGTAACCGTGGAGGTGGACAACGAACAGCTGGCTCCTGAGCCTGCGCAGCTCCAGCTCAACCGGACCATTGCATTTACCGGCAAGCTCGACGCAGAACAACGCCAGCGCCTGCTGGAAATTGCCGACCAGTGCCCGATTCATAAACTGCTGACAGGTACCATCTCCATCAACACCACGCTGATGGTGAAGTAAGCTGCCGTGCGTAGGTAGGTCAGGGTCGGCCAGGATATTGCAGCGCATGGCCGGTAAGGCAGCGTGCTTTATTTTCTGACAGACAGCAGCAAAAACATCGGGCGGCGCAGTTCATCCTGATATTCAGGGTGCTGTGCCAGCAGCCTGGGGTCGGGCTCAGGCTCAACCAGTGCCGTGAGCCGAAAGCCGGTTTGCAGCAGCGCGTTGATGTAGGTGGTCAGCGTCTTATGGTATTTGGTAACCTCTTGCCCCAGGAAACGGGATTGGCGTAAGCCTTCGCTAAAGTAGCGGTCTACCGGCCAGTGCAGGTGCCTGCCTTGTGCATCGTCATACCAGTTCTGCGTGCCCTGGGCCGTGAACACCGGATGCTCCACCGAAAAAACCAAATCACCTCCCGGCGTTAACAGCTGGTACACCCTGGCGCAAATATCATCAAATGACGCTACGTAATGAAACGCCAGTGAACTGATCACCACGTCAAACGAGGCATCCGGAAAGTCAATATCCTCCATTGCAACGCGTTCATACTGCACATTGGGGAAGGCATTTTTCCGGCGTGCCTCGCGCAGCATGTTGTCCGAAATATCGGTGCCGATCACCGACTGTGCGCCTTGCTGTGCCGCATACTGGCAGTGCCAGCCAAAGCCGCACCCCATGTCCAGCACGCGCTTACCCTTCAGCTCAGGAAACAACTGCCTGAACGCATGCCACTCGCCCGCACCCTCCAGCCCCTGGACCGATCGTGACATCTGGCTGTACTGGCTGAAAAACTGCGGGTCATCGTATTTGTTCTCTTTCATAACAAGATTTTACCAGCAGCCCCAGCGGTGGAATGGGGCTTGAGCTGAAATTACTCCTGCACCTTTTGCGCGGCGGTGGACGGGCAGCTTGCCAGCGCTGCAACGCGGGTACGGGGCACAAAATAAACAGTTTTGGAAGTATCCCCAATCAGCTCAATCTGATAATCTCCATCAGCTTGCAGCAGGATTCGCAGAGGCTGGCTTATGGCTGTGTTGTCCGGATTGACAAGAGCGGAAGGCACAGAAGGCACGCCCGTGGCTGTATCTTGTACCCATGTCAGTTGAACGCATTTGCGCCCGCCGGAGGCGGTTTGCCTGAAAATGGCGTCAATGCAGTACGCGCCCAGAAAAGCAGTAAAGACAAAAAGCAAGCCAAACAGAAAGGTGGTTACAGATTTTTGGGATTTAAGTTTTTCATAAAAATTTTCATTGACAGCAACTTTGATAGTAATGAGTTGAAATACGCCAATAATCAGTACGATAAAAATCGAAAAAAGTGATGCAAAAAGAAGTAGCAGGAGATCGTTAAATTTCCAGTCCACTACGATTTGAATGGAAATTTGAATGGCAGTCAGATTCAGAAGGAGCTGGAGCACGGCTACGTAAATCAATGTCAGCCAATAATCTGTTGACAGGTTCTGGAAATTTTTCCAACTCCATTGGGTATGAGAGGATTCTGTTCCCCATCCCGACATGAATGCGATATGTGCCACTATACAAGCTGCAATAACTGCTATTGAAGCCAAAAAGCTATTTTTCTGGAAAAACTGAGTAGCACCAAATAAAGCGATCAATAATAAAAAAACAATTGCCAGCGAAGACAGTAACCATTGACTTGGTATTTTTGTATTCTGTTTTTTACGAAATTGATGGATGAATGCTTTTTTATCTTTATTGGGCGGTATGAATAAAAGTGCTGTGGGGGACAGTACCAACAGCACCAGAAATATTTCCAAAACAATGGTCAGGGCAAATATCACCGGCAGTGCAGCAATCATCGACGGCGAAGTGATATTGACCGGTGAATTGAGCAGTACAGAATACAGAAAGAGTGAAAGCGCCGACAAAGCCAGCGTGGATGCGCCCAGAGGCCATATCCGCTTTTGAACCCATACCAGAACACCTTCCAGATGGTGCATGGGGATCGGAGGCGAGGTTGATGCATCTTCCTGTTCTGTGTTTTCATTTGAGCTGGATGGTCCGGTCTCGCTCTGCTGAACGGAAGCAGTTTGATCGCTGTCCGGTGGTTCTTTCGGCTGTTCATCCGTTTTATCAGGTGCATTTCTGCGAGCGCGGGACCACAAAGACAGAGAAAGCGCTGCCAGCAGCAATGGCAGCACAGTAAAACCAGATTTTTTCTTGCGCTGTGGGGATGGTCTGTGTGTTGACGTGTGGCGGTTCATGCGGCTCTTTCTTCGTCCGGGGTCATATTTTCATTGCCATGGTTATTGAACTGCATTTTATGACAGAGAAAAAATTCTTCTGTTCCTGGTGAATCTGTTTAAGGCCTTAGGAAGTTAAAGTGGCTGATTTCTCAGAATTTGCTAACCACAAGTCCTATTCTCTGTTCCATCAGGGAGGCGGCATCCGCTGCATCGCCTCTTTTTAATGCAGGCCGGCAGGGAAATTGTCTGTTTTGATATATCTTAACCCTAAAATACATGTTTTCAGGCAAAATAAAGGGCGTTACTTATAGCCGTGATATCAAGGGGTGTGGTCATGAAAAAACTGTTCCTTGTTCTGGTATGGGTGTGCGCAGCCGTGGTGGCACGGGCTGAAACACCCGACTTGTTCGGATTAACGCTGGGTAAACCACTGAATCTGCCCGACTGTGCCATCGATGAAGAGACGCAGCACCTTTACGAGGCGCTGGGCAATGTGCCCAAGCTGTGCATGCAAAGGCACCTGCGTGACAATACGGCCCTGGGTTCAATGCCTACAGAAATGGTCGGTATTGCTTTTCCTCCGGCCGAAAAACCATTGCCGTATACCGACGCGCTGATGATGGGCAGCCTGAACCAGCAGGGTGAGCTGGTGCATCTGCTGGTATTTACCGAAGCCACAGCGCAGGAACAGATCCTGCAACAGTTGACAACGCGTTTTGGCAAACCGCAGTCACTGAACCGGGTTGCCTTAAGCTCCGGCCCCAACGCGGCCAGCGGCGCCATTGAAGCCAAGTGGGAGCTGGAGCCGGGTATTGGCGTGCTGTTCAATGGGGACGATGGTGCCTCTAAAGCCGGGTTTATCGTCATCTGGCTGAAAAGCATTCCAGGTTTTGATCCCGCCGCTCCGGTGTAACCTGGCGTAAACAGGCAGCAATGCCAGCCATGCTGTTGCAACGCACAGATACTGCTTTGCAGCGGTTTGTATAACCGGGCGGCACCTGCCCGCCCGGTGATGAAGCAGCCAACAGGCACAGGCTCCATGTGTGATGGCGGTGCATTGCCTGCGAACCTGCTATAGTGGTTAGTTTGCCTCGTCCATAAGGCCGTGATGTTGCACCGGATATACCCGCAGCATTGGCCTGCCTGGGGCAAAACACAGTATCCGAGCGGTAGCCCCGGTTTTCACCTGAAAATCTGCTGCTTTCTGGCATGATGGCATTCAGAGCCGTAAGGCAGGCTGGTGTCAGCCGCCAGACATGACATTCAATACCACAGGAGCATGACCCGCATGGAGCCAGCCAAAACCATTTCACAACAGGAGCTGCTGGAGCAGATGCAGTTGGAGAGTACCCGTTCGTGGAGCTTTAACTGGTCTTTTTCCTGGCTGCGGTCATTGTTTGGCGCTGCGCTGGTTCTGGTGGGGGCGGTGCTGATTTTTTATATCCTCAGAGAACTTTATCTGGCCTACTACCTGATGGAAGGCAACGTGTTGATCAACACCATAATCAATTGGCTGGCCGATCAGCCACTGCTGCACGAAACCCAGGATATCCCTGCACTGGTCATTGGCCGGGGGCTCGCGGTAATGGTGGCGCTGGTGGCCTTTTTTCTGTTTGCCATGCTCTGTGTTTCCACAGCCTGCAAATTCATCGGGGCAGGCATGAACCTGCTGACACGCCCGGCCCGTTAAACTGATTGGCATAGACTTCCGGGCAGGCGTTACATCTGCCTTGCTTTTGCATCTGCACGGGCCATGGCCTGCTCAGACTATTGTGTTGCCTGTGCAGCCTGCTGGTTGACCTCTTCAATCAGTTTTCCAATATCAAAACTGCTGCAACGCTCTTGCAGCATGCGGTTGTCCCGGGAGGTGATGTGGTTCACCGCAATCACTGTTTTGCAGTAATCCTCCTGCTTGACCAGGTGGCTAAAATAAAACACCGGTATGGTCAGGATGATCAGTACCACGATGGCAGGAATTGACCTGATAAAAACCTGCCCGCCAACGACGGTTGTGCTGGGCGGAAGGTTGAGCGTATTCACCTTTTTCAGCACGTGCACCATCAGGTAAAGAAAAACAAGGAAGGCCAGCGGCAGCACGGCAAACAGCGCAATATAGTAGCCCAGCATCACTTGATCATGGTTCACAGCGGTTCCTTGGTTTCTTAGCAGACAGAAGGCTGAATTTTAGCCGTATCCGCCGCCATGTACAGGGCGGGCCTGTTTCGGCTGGCCGTTATTTACGCACTTTTCAAATTTGAAATTAAAATCAATGCCATGCTGAAAAACACATGGATGATCTTTTTATGCGCAGGTATGCTGTTGTTTGCCGGCGCGCCGGCTGTGGCGCAGACGCCCACATGGCTAACCACATCGTATGTCATTGAACTGGCATCGCAGTGCGAACAGGTACAACCCGGTTGCAACAGTGCGGAGATGGTGCTCACGCGTAAATCAGACGGCAGTGTGCTGCGTTTATCTCCGCTGGCGTATGGTGATTCTGACGGCACAACCGACTGGGTATACATAGGCCAGTCGGAGCAGCAAGTCTATGCGCTGGATGCAGGCAACGCATTTCTTCAGGTACAGGAAGGCGACTGGGTCGTGCTGATGGAACAGGCGTACCGGGTGAATGAACAGGATATTGAATCGGCTGTTTTCCGCTATGAAATCCTGGACACCGGGTGGGTGATGGTCTACACCCCCATTGCGGCGGCCCACGGTGCGCAGGGTTGTGAACGGCTGATCTATTACGACGAAAACGGGCAGTATGACGGCTACGACGGCGGCACCGCTTGCCGGTATGCAGGTATCGACCTGTTGCAGGCGTATGCCGACTATCGGCAACGCACGCTTGAAAACGGCAATGGCCAGTATTTAAAGCCAGAAGTCTCACGCCTGCAAGACGATGAAGACCGCAGCCAGGAAGAAGTATCGGTCACATACACCTGGGCGGGTCCGCAAAAACTGACGGTGGAACTGTTTTTTGGCGGCGGGGTCGATACCCTGGTGTTGATTGAGAATGAGCAGGGCACCGAAGTGCGGGACCTTTACAGCGCAGACTAGGGCATGTGCACACGCCCTGGGGATGATGGGCATGGGCTGCCATGGATTAATGGCCCTGTGTTAAAATAAGAGCTACGGTATGATCACAATACCGGCAATACATGCAGCCGGTATTGCGGGAGCCGTACGGGCGTTTGCCGGCAGAAATTATTTGCTGGCAGCTTGCTACCATTTCCATCTCTAACCCCCCACAGGGGACGACCCTTGTGGCATCACACAGCATGCAGGACGGCCTGAGTCAAGGAGTTATCCATGGCCTGGTTTTATCTGCTGATTGCCGGCGTTTCCGAGGTTGTCTGGGCAACCTTCATGAAAGAATCGCACAGCTTCACCAAACTAACCCCTTCCATCGTGACCGTGGTGTTCATGGTGGTGAGCTTTTACTTTCTGGCGCTGGCCATGCGCAGCCTGCCGCTGGGTACCGCGTACACCATCTGGACCGGCATTGGCGCAGTGGGTGCATTCATTGTGGGCGTGATCGTGTTTCACGAGCAGCTCACCCTTATGCGTGTGCTGGCCGCGCTGCTGATCGTCAGCGGTCTGGTGCTGATGAAGGTCTCCTCCAGCTCCTGAAACGTTGGGCTGCGCCAGGACCTGGCCTGCATACGCAGCACGGGGCTGATGCTGTGTATGCATAAGTGCCGGTTTTACTCGTCTGGAATAATACGGCGATCAGTGAGCATGACGCTGCCTAAACGACCGCTCCGGCTTTGTCCGATAAAGGTGATACGTGCGTCGTCTCTTTCCCATATGGCAAACAGTGATTCCGGTCCGATAGGCAATCCGTACTGAAGAAGATCGCGGGCGTGAAGACGCTCAGTGGGTTCCCCAAATTGAGCAATCAATTCAGACAACACTTTTTCCTGAGTTGCTACGCCGTTTGTTCTGAAGCGCAGCCAGAGCAGACGCCCCTGTTCGTCAACGAAAACGTCAACCGGGTCATGGGTGGCGATGCCCGGCGGAGAGTTCCAAGGGTAGAACACTGAGCCACCGCGTGCATTGACCGTGCCAAAAGTCTGATGAAACATACTGTTCTGGATACAGGTTTTCTGTATATCCTCCATCCGTGCCATAGGGGAACATTCAGGCAGATCAAGTTTTTCCCCCAGAGTCAGACCGTATAGGCTCAATGGCCGGGCATGGACGAACCCACTCAGTAACAAAATACTGCACAAAATATACCACTTGCAGCAGCGGATGATCCAGTCTGATTTCAAAACAATCTCCTCAAAAATACAGAAATAAAACGCGTGCCATGGCAGAGCTGCGTTTATGGCGGTGAGGGTGAGAATCAAGATGCGCAACAAAGGCAAGGATTTGGTTAATTCTCACCAGGTTAAGTAGTGCAACTAAACCCCGTACCGGCAAATCCAAAGGGTAAATGAAACAAGCCATGAAACGCGTCACGTTGTCCCGTGCCTGCATAACGCCTTAATCAATGATACTTTATTTTATTTATAACATGTCGCTCTTAAAAAATCAGACATTGAATATCCAACCAGTGCTGATATATATAGTTGAGACACGGGCATTGTTACAATACTGTTGTTTCCTGAATGTATGGCAAAACGATTCAGGCTGTGGAACATTTGTGGAGAAATTGAATGCATACACCGCCGCATGAGGCCGTACCCCAATGGCTCAGGCCATTAAGTGAATTTATCAACCAGCCCAATCAGCGCTTTCTGTGCCACCCGGCAGATGGCAGCAGTACAGCGCAGTGGGTGGCGCATGTGACCAGCACGCTGGGGGCGCCGGCATCTGCTGCGGACATGGCGCTGATGCATGAGCAGTTGGGTGAAAATGCGCCGCAGGCATTCATTGACTTTTATACGCACTACAACGGTGCCGAGCTGTATGCCGATACGGTCGAGCACAATGCCATCGGGATTCATGCCGTGGGCATACGCGTTTTTGCCACTGCAATGTGGGAGCGCATGGGAGACTATTTTCAGGACTGGATCGACGGTGAGGTGTTTGACGCCGGCGAACTGAACGCCCGGGTTCCGCCATGGGCGCATGAAGCCGTCATGTTCGGTGAAGTACCCAACTCGGGCAACTACTTTTTACTGGCGCTGGGCGGCGCGCAGCATGGCGGCATCTATTATTTCGACCAGGATGGTTTGAGCTTCAGCCTGTACGCCGCAAGCCTGCCAGAATTTTTCCAACGCATCACCAGCGACCCGGTTCAGGCACTTAACGATCTGGGGGGCTATGCCCGTTATGGCGACGACGCCACCGGTACGCAATGGATGCCTCAGGCGTATGCGGCAGGAGATGCGGTGTTTTAAGCCTGCGCGGTATCAAAGTGGTTTGATTTGTGTAAAGAAAATTGTCAACAGCAACACACAGAAAAGAATGAGGGCCAACAAGGCGATGCGAAACCTGCTTCCAGGACCATCCATTTTGCGGTTGATCCAGATCCAGCGGGCAACGCGGGCAGTGCGCCAGACATATAACAGACCGAAAACCCACCTCATCACGGCATAAGATTGATTACCAGTAAAAAGAATAATCAGGATATTGAGTGCGTCTGCTGTCCACATGAGTACTGGAATAAACGCAATAGCAAGCGCTGCCAACACCACGCAGAGCAGAATCAAGGCAATGGGGTTCGGGGCGTTGACTTTTGCCGTGTGTGCAGGTTCACGCGTATTCCGCTGGCTTGTTTGCGTACTGGTTGAAGTGTGTTCTGCGGACATGCTCAATTTCCTGTGTGTTGTGAAACATGTCTGCACTTTAATGCGGCATTCCGGCTTTGTACGTGTTTCATGAAGAAGTGCTTTTTGCTCATACCGTGGGGCGCATCAAATGATACGTGCCTGTTGCAGGACATGATTGTCATCGCTGCCTTGCTTTAACTTTGGCTGCCGGAAATATTTTTAAAATAAGAGCATTGCCGGTACTACATTGAGAAGAGTGAACGCAAACAAAGCAAAACCCAGCTTCTGCCCAAGCGAGCCGTCTGTTTTACTGTAAGCGCTCCAAGTGCACCGGGCTATGCCGATGGCAGAAAAGACAATGATGATAATTGGGAGCAGGCCAAACAGCATTCCGATGCCACCGAAAAGTATAGCCAGATAACCCATGACCATACTTAACTTGACTGCCAATAGCACGGAGGCTGCAACATAGGCCAACAGTACCAAAGAAATCAAACCAGAAATGACAGGATGCGGGTCAACCGTTTCCGTATGTGCTTCTATTTCCATGCATGCTTGCGCATCTTCTTGCTGTGTGTTTTCTTCCGGCTGGTCTGGTTTGTAATTTAAAAGGTAGTCGTCAAACATGGTACGGAACCCATTTGTTGTGGTACATGTCTTGACTGTAGCGGTGCATTCCAGCACTGCATGCAATTTTCAAAGAAGTGCTTTGTGCCCATACGGTCGGGCGCATGAGGTGATACCTGCACAGGCTGAAAACGGTGGGTATGCGATCTGCTGCGGCAGGTGGAGTTTATGTTCAGATGCAAGCAGATATAAAAGTACGAAAGTACAAAATTATGAAATCACAAGATCACAAAATTACAAAATTACAAAAGGCCTGCATGGTTGAATGCCATGCAGGCCTGAGTGCAGCGCTGCTGCCCATGATCAGGCAGTTTTATGCAGCAGGTTTTTTCAGGGGCTGTTTGGGCTTTTTGCCATGGCGCAGTTTTTCTGCATTGATGGCTTCATTGACCAGGCACTGCGCGATGAAATCTTTTTTGCTGGTCTTGAATTCACGCAGCCGACCGTCAGGTTCAATGAACTTGCCACTGTCCACCAGCCACATCAGCTTGTCAAATTCATAAGGCAGAATGCCTTTGTCTTTACACAGCGTCACAATGGTGGTGAAAAACTTTTGCGGGCAGACTACCTTAGCATAGTTGATCTTCTTGTCTTTTTTCGGTGCCTTGGGCAGCGTCTTGGGTTTTTTCTGCATGCGTTGCTGCACCTGTTTCAGGTCAACCAGCCCGGCCCGCATGCACAGGTTGATCAGCGAGGCGTCGGGTTTAACGTAATCGGTGTAGCCAAGCTCTTTGATGAAGTTGTAAACCAGGCCTTTATCCAGTGAGGGGATGGCCTCGTGCAACAGCTCCACCGGCACCAGCAGCGCGTTGACATCGTCTCCATGGGCGTCGCTCAGCGCGCTTTTAAAGGCCTTGTACTGGTCGTCACCGGCAAAAAACACCGCGGCGTCACAGATGATTTGAACAAAATTTTTCCAGGCTTTGATGGTTTTTTTCTGCGGTGCTTTTCCGTCCGGCGCCAGCAATTCTTTCAGATTTTTTTTACCGCCCAGTGCCTGCCATACTTTTTTCGGCTCTTTGCCATAAGTGGCTGCGACCTGTTGCGGGTTAAAGTTGAACAGTATCGGGGCTAAATAATCGCGCAGGTAAAGTGTGGGCGCAGTATCCGCCGCTTCGGTGCGTGGCTGGTACCATTTGCCCAGGGCGTCACCCTTGCCGGTGCCGCGTGAGGCGTGGCGCAGCAGCGTTTCATACAGCCATGCCGATGTTTTGCGGTGTTTGCGTTTGGCTTGCCATTGCAGCAAGTTGGCATCAATGAGCTGGCCGGTAATGGCCGGGTCGCAGTTTTGCAGGTAGTTACGGGCTTGTTGGGAAAATGTGATGATGTCCATGTTGTTACTTCCTTGGGTTCACGCCACAGGTAGGTGATCAGTTTTTCATATTGCGTCCGGGTGGTTTTCAGTGAACCGCTTAGCCATGGTCCTGTCAGGCCGTGCGTTTCCTGTATCCAGACGTGTTTTTTAGTGACAGCATTAATCTTAACCGATAACGTTATTGCTGGCTATGTACAGGCCGTGGTGCATGAATGGTTGCCTGCATCAGTGTTGTTCAAAACAGGGCAGGTGGCAAAAGCAGGTTAAGGCAGACGGCAGTGTGGCTGGTCATGTTCTATCTGAGTGACACCATGTAACATGTCAGGCCAGTGCTTGATCAGGCTCTTTTCAGGGCCAGCCGTTGAGCCTGTGCGTTGCCAGGCGCAGCTTAAAACGTGGGCTTGCCGGCCAGGTGGGCAATGACGGTGAGCATCAATGCCAGTGGCACCATGCTTTTGTCAATAGCCAGCAGTTTGTTCACCAGCGCCTGGTGCCTGCTGCCGGCCAGCGCCTTGCTGAGTTCATTGAATCCAAACAATGCAATGAACAAGGCCAGCGTGATATAGCCCAGCCCGTCAGCGGCCCAGTACAGGTACACATCGGGCAGGTAGACTTTGGTGGGGGAGCTTGGCGAATAGACCACTTCAATGTGCTGCCCAGTTTCATAAGGCCGCATATCGCTGCTGCTGGCGGTGTGCAGGGTGCCGCGGGCATCCTGGTATTCAATGGTGTAATAGTATGTGGTTGAACGGGTGCGGCCTGCGGCGCTGGTCTGAGTAACCTGGCCCTGCGCCTGTTGGCCCCACAGATAGGCAGCGCTGACGCCATACAGGTCTTTGACGCCCATATAGATGAAACACATGCTGACAACCAGCAGTATCCAGGGAATGATAAAAAAATGTTTGGGTGTGGCAGCCATCGGTACAACAAACACATCAGTCTCAAAACATCGCCACGCTGAGATTCTCTCAACCAGCGCTGGTTGCCGCAGTGTAGCACGCATGCTGGCGGTTATGTACTGCCCGGGGCACAGATGATCATGGCGCGGTAACCGCTCCCGCGATCACAAGCGTGCAGCATTGTCCTGCATATTGGCCCATCTGAGCGCCATGCGTTTACTGAAAACAACTTGATTGTGAGCAAGGGCAGCAAACGTAAGCCTGTCGCAGTCATGTGGCATTTGATTTTTTACATAAATACAACATGTATTTTTACGCGGATTTATTTTTTAAGGCCTTTTAATGCATTTGTTTGCGGTGTTTTAATGCTTGTCATGAAAATGCCGAATGCCTCTGTGGCAGGGCATCTTCGCGGGATTTTCGGGAGAAAGTCCTCTTACGCAGAGCGCGTTTTGTTCATTAAATATGCCTTCTTTGTAAATGCAATTATTTTGGTCAACAACCTATAAATCATTGATCTCAAAAAATTAGGCGTTAACATTACATAAATTATCGCGGAATTTAAACGCGATAACTTGATTGTGACCACTTGCAATCAAATTGATACAAATGACGGTGTGGTGTGTAAATGATGGAATTGAAGACAAAAGCGGTTGTGAATCGGTGTGATTCGTGTGAGTTGTGTCGCTGGTGTGAGGGGCCCTTCCCCCCGAGCGCAGTGCCGGGCGATTAGCCCTTGCTGAGCCAGCAGCAACCCGCACGGAAAGTATCCCGTGCGGTTTTTTTATTTTAAGAGCGCTGTTTTTGCGCCTGGGCTGCTGGCATACCGTGCCATCAAAGATCCCAGGGTGGGTAGGTTTCCAGAGATATGGCTGCATAGCCATGTCAATGGTCAATTAATCAAACTTTATAAAAAAAGGAAAAAGAATATGCATTACGTTCTGGTTGTGATCATCACTTGCATTATATGGGGTTACCTGGGTGGGCTGGCAGCGGCTGTGGCAACCGGGTTCTATCTTTTTTATGTTTTGTTGCAATACGCCATTGCGCGGCTTTTTACCACAACGGCCAAATACTATGAATCGCTGGCGGCCAGTAACATGACCATCATTGCACTTTTTATCATTTTCTTTCTTTTGGGATTATTTGCTGGAGTTAGCCTGTCGGGGTATAACTTTTCACAAGGGTTGACGCAAGCTGAGCTGGATAAGCTGGCACTGTATGTTTACGTCATCTATCTTGCTGTGATGGCAGTCGTTACAACGTTCTTTGTCCGGCTTTATTTTGGCGTATCGTTTTTCGTGGCGCTGATGATTGCGGTAATCACGTATGTTTGTTGGGCTGTCGTGTGTCTGGGCATCAATATGATATTGCCCGTCAGCGTTGTCGCGTCGTAGCTTGCTGTGCATTGCCTAATCTGCTGAATTGTGCGATGGGGCCTTTGTATTTGTATATATAGGTATATCGGATCCATCGTTTGCAGGTACGGATACACCAGTGGTCGCAACAGGCCACTGGCGGGGCTGCATATGCCGATAGGCAGTTACCAGAATGATCTGCATGGAATTATTTTTGGCGTAGGCAGGTATACATGATAAGATCAGATAAACAACATGGTTTTTGACATGTCATCACGTCAAAGCAGGGGCATTATGCTGTAACGCGGGTGATACGGAAACAACATTCTCTTTCTATCAACATCAAGGAAAATGACGATGAAAATCTGGATGCTGATACCAGTTTTTGCAATGGCACTGGCAACTTCTGCACACGCCCAGCAACTGCAACGCTGCACCGACCCGGCAACCGGGCGGGTGACCTATTCTGATGCACCATGCGCAACCAGCAGCAGCTCCCAGGCGGTCCGGGTGTACAGCATGTCCGGCGTGCAGCCGGGGGGACAAACCTGCAACACCGCCAACCGGGCGGCATCCGTATCGAATTACGGTTCCGGTGGCGGCAGCATTGCGGTGATGACGCCTTCTAACAGCCAAAGTGGCGGCAATGTTCGCCGTTCAGGGTGTAACCGGCGCCGATAACAGGCAGATAGGCCTCTAAAGACCACCCCAAACCGGCTGCGGGGTTTTGCAGCGGGGGGCTGGTTGAAATATTTTCAGGTCATATCAGATGATATGGTCTTTTATGGGTCAGGTTTAACGCCCGAAGCTCAAAGCGCAGCTATACTTGGCTTGCCGCAAAGCCATTTGTTTGATTGTTCCGATTTGTCCGGGATGACATCAACTCAGAAAGATTACAACGGATGCATTACCTGCCAGTCGTACTCACTACTTTATTGTTGTATGCCGTTGCCGATATACGGCTGGCGCTTTTTGCGCTTGGATTTTATCTGGCGGTTGTTTGGGTGCTGTTCGGTGTGACACGCCTGTTCAGCAAGGATGCGACATTTTACAAATCGCTGGCATCGCTCAACATCATGTATATCGTGATGTTTCTCATCAACATTGTGATTGGGGTTGTCCTGTACAGTTACAGCACAGGGCAGTACACGGCTGCTGAACTGCAGGCCATGGAGGAGCTGCCGCAGTCACTGGCCAGCATCATGTACTATGTGAGCATCATCAACACATTGCTGGCTGTGGGCATTTTGGGCTATAGCATTTCCCGCCGGGTGGACATCTCATTTCTGGCCGGTATCGGCATTGCCGTGTTAACGCCGATTGCATGCATGCTGGTGCTGGCTGGGCTGGCATTGTTTCTGCCGGTTGCTGCAATTGGGGGTGAAGAACTCTCCGCCCTGATCAAAGGGATACTGGCTACCATGCAATAGCACGCGGGTGCTATCTGGCTGTCTTTGTGGCCTGAATAAAAAGCCGTACAGCAGGTTTTGCCGTACGGCTTTTGCATGCCAGCCGATGAATATGGGCGGCTTAGCGGGCTTATGCCATAGCGCCAGCTACCATGCGTTGTTATTGCCCCAGTCGTTGTTTCCTTCGATCTGAATCTGCACATTTTCTGTATCCAGGTTGTCATGCTGATCGAACATGCCGGTCACCAGAATCGGAAATGCAATCAAAATCGCCAACACCAGAAGCTGCAGGCCGATGAATGGAAGTGTGCCTTTATAAATCTGCAGGGTTTGAATCCCCTCAATGCGTTTACCGGTTACCTTGTCAATGTAGGCCCTGATCGGGGCCACACTGCGCAGGAAAAACAGGGCAAATCCGAACGGTGGCGTCAGAAATGAGGTTTGCAGATTCACGCCAATCAAAATGCCAAACCAGATCAGGTCAATCCCCAGTTTGTTCGCAATAGGGGCCAGCAGCGGGATCAGGATGAATGAAATTTCAAAATAATCTAGAAAACAGCCCAGTATGAAAATAACAATACTGACAAAAATCAGAAAACCCAACTGTCCGCCAGGCAGTTTGTCAAACAGATGCTCCACCCAGTGATTGCCGTCCACCGCGGTAAAAGTAAAGCTGAAAATGGTCGAACCAATGAGAATCATCAACACAAAGCATGAGAGTTCGGTTGTGGATTTAAGTGCCTGATGCAGCGTTTTGAAATTCAGCTTGCCACGCAACATGCCCATGACCATCGCGCCGACGGCCCCCATCGCGCCGCCTTCGGTCGGTGTGGCCACGCCCAGAAAAATAGAACCCAGCACCAGAAAAATCAGCGCCAGCGGTGGAATCAGCACAAACGTCATGCGCTCGGTCATGCGTGAGAGCAGGCCCAGGCCTAACAAGCGGTTGAGCATGGCCAGCAGCCAGGCCAGAATGGTGCCACTGACCAGTGAAACAATCACCACCTCGTCACCGCGCGGGGTGCGCTCGTGCCCGGCAATCAGCGATGTGATTTGAGGGTAGAAGCAGGCAAACACAACGGTCATCAAGGTCACCAGCGTAAAAAACCACAGCATTGACCGTATCCCCGATTGACCGTTGGGCTCTTTGAACGTACGTACCTCCGGCGGCAGAGCGGGCATTGCTTTGGGGCGGAAAAATGCCACCAGTGCCAGATAAATGGCAAAAGCGGCGATCAGCATCAAAGAAGGAATCAGCGCGCCGCGGAACATATCGCCCACAGATTTTCCCAACTGGTCGGCAATGACAATCAGCGCTAGTGAGGGGGGAACAATCTGTGCCAGCGTACCCGAAGCGGCGATGGTACCGCTGGCAATTGACGGGCTGTAACCATAACGCAGCATGATAGGCAGTGAAATCAGCCCCATCGAAATGACCGATGCCGCAATAACGCCGGTGGTTGCAGAAAGCAGCACGCCGACAAACAGAATGGCAAATGCCAGACCGCCGCGCACCGGGCCGAAAACCTGTCCGGCGGTTTCCAGCAAATCTTCGGCCATACCGCTGCGCTCTAAAATCAGCCCCATGAGGGTAAAAAACGGGATGGCCAGCAGTGTTTCGTTTTGCATGATGCCAAACACCCGTAGCGGCAGGGCGTGGAACAATGATTGTGGCAGCAAGCCCATCCAGATGCCGGCAAAACCAAAGATCAGCCCGCAGGCTGCCAGAGAAAATGCCACCGGAAAACCCGAAAGCAGCAGTACCACCATGAACGCAAACATGATGGGTGCCATATTGGAAGCAATGAATGCCATCATGATCAGGTTCCTTCCTTATGATTTGCCGGTGCATCGGGGACGTGTGGCGGGTATGTGGTGTGGGATGGCATGAACGCGTCATTCACCGATGGATGCTCTGCTGGCAGCGCCTGTATCTCGGGTTCGGACGGCGCCAGCGGGTCGGGGCCGCAATCCAGCACGAACGCAAGGCGTTTGATCAGCTCGGAACAGGCCTGCAGCGCCAGCAGCGTAAAACCGGCGGGAACCAGAATATAAGCCGGCCAGCGGACCAGCCCGCCGGCGTTGGCAGAAGACTCGCCTGAATGAATCGCCTGCATCACCACCGGCCAGGCAAAGCTGATCATGCAGTAACACAGCGGTAGCACAAACAGCGTAATGCCCACAATGTCAACCACATTGCGCGTTTTGGCAGAAAACTTCTGCGCCAGCACATCCACCCGCACATGCACGTTTCTCAGAAAAGCATATCCGGCGCCCAGCAGAAAAACGGCAGCGAACAAGTACCACTGAATTTCCAGAAAAGCGTTGGAGCTGAGGTTAAAAAACTTGCGCGTGATGGCATTGACGGTGCTGATCAGTGTGGCCAGCAGAATCAGCCAGATCAGCGCCCGGCCAATCCGGCCGTTCATGCCATCAATGATGTGGCTGCACTTCAATAGAAAATTCATCATAAGGTACTCCTGCATGTGCAGACCGGGCGCACATATCCTGCGTTACAGAAAGTGCGGTTGGCAGTTGGGGCCTGTATGGCGGTATGTGGTGGCTGTTGACCATGAAGCCTGTTAAACGCACACCATTTGCCGGCCTGCGGTGGCAGGCTGGTAAATACGGAAAGCGTGTCAGAAGAAAGGGGTTACAGCTTTTGTGCAGCCATGTACTGGTCGTACAGGCCATCGGCGACCGGAATCCACTGGTAGGATTCCGCCAGGAACTTGGCATAGTCCGGATAGATTTTTTTCCAGTTCGGGTTGCTGTCCATCAGTTCGGCATACACCTTGTTACGCGCTTTGAAAGCCGCATCCATCACATCTTTAGGAAAACGTTGCAGCTTGGCGCCCTGCGCAATCAACTGCTTGAGCGCCTCCGGGTTGCGCCGGTCGTAGCGGGCCAGCACTGCCACGTGCGCATCAGAGGCCGCCTGCCGCACAATGTTCTGATACTCTTTGGAAAGCGTTGCCCACTGATTGGCGTTGATGTACAGGCTGAACTGTGTGCTGCCTTCCCACCAGCTGGGGGAATAATAATAAGGTGCGACCTTGTGCAAACCGAGCTTCAGGTCGTCATAAGGACCGATCCATTCCGCCGCATCCAGTGTGCCTTTTTCCAGCGCGGTATAAATCTCACCGCCAGGCAGGTTCTGCGGAATCACGCCCAGCTCAGAAAACACTTTGCCGCCAAAACCGCCAATACGGAATTTAATGCCGTTAACATCGGCCACAGAGCGGATCTCCTTGCGGAACCAGCCCCCCATCTGTGCACCGGTATTGCCTACAGGCAGATTCACGATGTTGTACTGTGAGAAAAAATCACGCAGCAGCTTCATGCCATTGCCATCGTACATCCAGGCGTTCATCTGACGGGCATTCATGCCAAACGGGATGGAAGTGTCAATGGCAAATGTCTCATCCTTGCCCACAAAATAATAGCCGCAAGTGTGTGCGATATCAATGGTGCCCTGCTGAACGGCATCCACCACCCCGAAAGCCGGTACCAGCTCACCGGCTGAATGCAGCGAGATCGTGAATTTGCCGCTGGTGGCCTCGGACACATTCTTTACAAAAATCTCGGCGCCTCCGTACACTGTATCCAGCGTTTTGGGAAAACTCGATGCAATGCGCCAGCGCAACTGCTGCTGTGCATAGACGATGGCCGGAGCACTGGCTGCAGCAACAATTCCGGCGATACCTGCCCCTTTGACGAATCTGCGTCGTTCCATGACTTTGTCTCCTGTGTTGTGGTGAGGTGTTTGTGCTTTGAAAAACGGTGTCGCATTTTTCGGCGATTAAAGCATGGAAACAATGCCATTGATGACCATAAGAACATAAATTGGGGATGCAGAAAAGGATATTGTGCAGCACGTGAATTTTCCCCCTATACTGCGCGGTATGGCTGAGATTAATCAGTAAGGGTATACCCCGAAATCATGTGATGCAGCCATTCTCAGCGGGTTGATCTAACGGTGTGCTGGTGCCGTACTAGCTGGCCCTGGTTGCCTTGGGAGGGCAAATGACATCAGGCCATGCCAGTGATAACCGGCATGGCCTTTATGCGTGAAAGCAGAGGGTGTTTTTAGCCGCAGCGGCTGAAATGGATACGCTGTGGGGCTGGTCTGGTTATTTACAGACCGTGTTCACAATGAATGTATCGCCTTGTGCGGTGGTTTGCGCATTTTGAAAATCATTATTTTCCATTGTCATCGACTTGACTACCTCACCTTTGGCGTAAGCCTGGTTGAACTGGTGCATGGCGTCTGTGCGGATGGCGCGCAAGGTACAGTCCACCGTGATCTCCATGGTGGCTGATGCGTTAGGTACCGGACGCGGTGGGGTTTCGTTGTCAAAAGGCTGTGCCAGCAATGTGGCGGTGCGCCAGGCCAGGTTCTGCGGGCTGGGCTGGATGGAGGACTGGTCAATGAAAATCGGCGCAGTTTCGGTGCCTGGTATCAGCGTCCATAATGCCTCATTAGCAGAAGCCATGCTGCTTGCAGAAAAACCTGAAATAACAGCCAGCGCCAGCATAGCGTGGTGTGTGCGTCGCATCAAAGACATGTCATATTCCTTATCAGATACAAAAGGCGGGGTAGAAAGGTACTCAGCCAGCACCCATTTTAGCGAAGAGTTTACCGATTGCAAACCGCAGCCGGAAATTGGGTCATGCCGTTATCTGTGGGCAAAAAAGCGGCACCTCAGGATGAGCTGTCAAAAAGATTTCGGTAGGATGCTATGCACACCCTTGGCATTCAGCAGGAGCTGTGCCAGGGCGCGTGTATAGGGTTACATTCAAGGTGATATCTGGGGTCATTTGCATACCGTATCCAATATGAGTTGAGCTGTTTCACTGCCATTGGAGTGGGCAAAATTTTCATCATGATCCGTTTGGCGCAGGATCTCTCCCTGTCCGTAGTGCTGGCTAAGCCAGAGCTCGGTATCTGCCCGTACAGCCTGGTTTTGACAGTCGACCGTGATATACATGCCCCAGGACTGTGCGCCCGCTACTTCTGCCAGATCATGCGAGTTCTGGACATTTTCAGGCTGTACAATCAGACGGGCATGCCGCCAGTGCGGGTGGCCAGGACTGGGGCGGATGGAATCAATATCCAGATAAAATGCGGCGGGTTCAAAGCCCTCAGAATCTGCCTCAATCAACAGCAGGTTCGAAGGGACAGGCTGGGCAGCAGCATTAAGGCTCATTGTCATGCCGGGTATACTCAGTGCCACAGCCAACATCAAAGAAACAAACCAGGTTGATTTATTCATCGCACGTCCTCACATTGAAGTTCAGTCACTCCGTCAAAGTATATCTCAGTACTGCAGCTGAAATAGCATATGCTGGCCCTTGTGGTCAGACAAAATCTTTCGGTTAAACAAAAACCATGAAAGCAAAAAATGACTTACGTGCCGCCATACCTGTGATACAACTTCAGCTATGGCGGTGTGTGTAGTACTGCTTACTTACACACGGTTTGCAGGGTCTCACGGGCCTCGGCCACACCGCCTTGTTTTGCACGTGTTTGCCAAGAATTTTTATGGAATGCAGGTCAGCGTTTGATCAGCGGTTACCAAATCGGTGGTTGCCATAGTCATAGTAACAGTTGGCACGGAATTCCTGAATCAATTCGTCGTCGGTTTTATTCGGGTTTTGGTAAACATACTTCACCAGGTCAATCACAATGCGCTCCGTCTGTGCAATGGCAAACTGCGTAATCTCCGTATCGCCACCGTCCTGGCGGATAGATGATCTGATGGTTGCAATAAACTGCTGTTCGCTGATCGGCCCGTTATCCCTGGTGGTCGTTGCTACTGACGCGAGCCCTGAAACCTTGTCGCATATGCCATTGACCGTTTGCATCAGGTTCTCCGGATAATGTCTTTGGCACATGATCTCCATGGCCTCTTTCCACCGCGCTGAATTGTGCTGTGCCAGTTCAGAAGCCATGGACACGTGAAGGATGTTGCTGACCTGCTCCCTGAAGGAGGCATTTTGCCCTGTGATACGCTGGTAAGCCTCGCTCAAAGAGGCGCCGGCTGCCAAAAAACCGGCGCTGCGCTCGACACTCTCCGTCATCAGTTCACAGCTCATCTGCTGTGGGTGGGCTGATATAGTTAAAGTGCCTGGCGTTTGGGCATAGGCACCCGGCAATGCTGCCGCAACCAGTAGTAGTGCAATACGCAGATAGATCCAGGTGTTTTGACGAGGCATGTGCTTCATCACGTATTCTCTTTTGTCGTGCAGGTGAATGATGTTCAACCGGTTTGTGCGCAAACCCATTACAGTATGCCATATTCCACAGTGATCCCCATGTGAAAACTTTGAAAAAATGAATCCCCAGGTGGTTTACAATGGGCTGGAATGCGCTCAGGGTTGCTCAAGCACTGCTAGGCAAGGCTGGCGCTCACACAAAGGGTTCCACTCTAAGGGGTTTGCTATGAGTTCAACAAGAAAAGCAGTCGCACTGGCCATTCTGGTGGCAGCAGTCAGCGTTACCGCCTGTAATGGCATTTCACCCAATATCGGGATTGGTGTTTTCGGCGGCAGCCGGCATTCCGGGGTTGGGGTGGGTGTCGGGTTTCCCATCGGGGGTTCCGTGCCGTCAGTGCCGCAAACACCGCCACAGGTGGTGGCATACAATGTGGGCGATCTGGTGGCAGAAAACGACTTGTTTTACCGCAAATTTTTGGGCATGACACCGCAGAACGGCTATGTCGTGCAGGACTTTTATAAATCCGCTCACAGTGCCGCAACAACGCAGTCTGAGCAAAGCGATGAAAAACTGACCGATGCCTATGTGCTGCGCACCGAGGCTGATGTGGAAGGTCTGTTGTACTCGGGTGCCGTGGAAGGCTCTGGCGGGCTCAGCCAGGGCATGCTGAACTGGCTGGGCCAGTTGAATGCGGCCGGCCCTTATGTGTTATGGTACGAAAATGGCCGCAAGGCGCTGGAAACCCGCTATCTGAACGGTCAGTTGCATGGGGCCTGGACTGTCTGGTATGCCAATGGACAAATGCAGACAGAGGGCGCTTACGACCATGGGCAACGGGTGGGCGTCTGGCGCATGTGGAATGAACAGGGCGTGCTGCTGCACGAAGAACGGCTGGAAGCCACCGCGCAGTAACGGGCTCGGGTGTTTTCTTTAAGATTCTTTATGAGTGTGTGCTGCCAGGTCCGGTACCAAAGTGTATGGTCGAATGGAGGGGATGTTATATGAAAAAAATTGCGTCAAGTTTCACATTGCAGCACCGGCTGGCATGGGTGTTGCCTTTGCTCGCGGTCTGGGCCATCAGCGGTTGCACAACTTTGACCCCAGCCCCATTGGTAGAGGCCCCGTCCTATGAGGTCGGGCAAAAAGTGGCGCAGGGCGATGTGGCTTACTGCACCTACCTGGGCACCACGCAGCAGGGCTATCAGATGCAGGCCTTTTACCAGGGCAGCAACCTGAAGCTGACCGATCCGTTTGTGGTAACGCAGGCGCAAGACATTCCCCGTTGCGTATTTACCCACGGTGCTTTCATGAATGGTTTGTACATCACCCCCCGGATGATGTCGCCGCAAATCCCGATGGATACGCTGGTGACGCAGGATGACGTACCGTTTGACATGCATTTGCAGGGCACGCTCACACAATGGTATGACAATGGGGCCATGGCCATGCAAGGCCAGTTTCACAACGGCGTTCAGCAGGGGCTGGCGACTACCTGGTACAGCAACGGGGCCAAAGAGCGCGAGGGGTACTACATCGACGGGCTGAAAGAAGGGCAATGGACCTCGTGGTACGCCGGTGGCGAAAAATCACTGGAAGGCAACTATGTGCATGACCAGGAAGACGGCCTGTGGACCGGCTGGTATGAAAACGGCCAGAAAAGCGAAGAAGGCTCCTACCAGGCCGGCCTGAAAGAAGGCGTGTGGCGTAAATGGTGGGACAACGGCCAGCTCAGTGACGAAACCCATTTTCTGAAGGGCCAGTTGCATGGCACTTGGCGCCAGTGGTATGTCAATGGCGATCGTGCGCTGGTGGGTCAACATCAGAATGGCCGTGTACACGGGCAACTGCAGGTCTGGTATGGTAATGGTCAGCGTTGGGTGGTCGGGCAGTTTGACCAGGGCCGTGGTGAGCTGACCATCTGGCATGAAAACGGACAGAAAAGCCAGCATGGGCATATTGTGGATGGCATTCCGGTTGGCCTATGGCAGCGCTGGGATGAGCAGGGCAAACTGCTCGAAACTGTAACCTACGAACCACTCCAACCCTGAGAGATTTGAAGCACAGTGCACAGGCCCGGCATATGCATGCCGGGCCTTTTTTCTGATTCCGGTCATGGTGGTTTTGTGCGATAAAGGGCACACTTAAGCCTTTAAAAGGGTTTTTCGGCCCGATTTTTTCAGGCCATGTTTTACAATCCAAACAACATGCACACAAGTGCAGTGTACCTGCGGCCATGGCGTTTCAAGGCGTGTTAACAGCCCTGAAAGCCAGCCAAAGGAATAAAACACATTGTGAAAAATCAACCAGAATGAAAACGATGAACAGTTCTATACCAGGGTGGGCAATCCTATTTTTGGCGCTGGCACTCAGTGCCTGTACCGGTACCTCCAGGCCTTCTGCAGGCACAACACCTGCCGCACCGCCTTCTGTGACAGGCACCGCGCCTGAAGATACCCCTTTGGCTACGCCTGACCTGCCGCCGGCCCCGTTTGAATTAGGAACGGTGGTGGCACAGAATGAAGCGTACTACCGCGAATTCTGGGGCATGACGACACAAGGCTTTTTTGTGGTGCAGGACTTTTACCATGCCGGCGGCGTGAAACGTACCGACCCCTATACCATGCTGCGCCTGGACGAGGTGCACAACTGGATACTTTCACCGCAACAATCCCTCACACAGCAATACGAAGCCTTGTGGCAGGTCGGCATTGATGGGCCCTATGTGCAGTGGCATGCCAACGGGCAAAAAGCCATTGAAGGCCTGTATCAAAACCGCTTGCCGCAGGGGCAATGGAAACTCTGGTACGACAACGGCGTACCCATGTTTCAGGAAGAGCTGATCAACGGCGTGCGCAACGGGCCATCCATGGGCTGGTACCCCAACGGCAAACAGGCCGGGCAGGGCCAATATGTGAACGGCGTGCGCGATGGCGTATGGATCCTGTGGTACAACAATGGCTCCAAAATGCAGGAAGGCGCTTACGGCAACGAGCAGCAGCAGGGTGACTGGACCTACTGGTACGACAATGGCGCACGCAAGCAGGCCGGGCGCTACCTCGACGGTGTGCAGGTCGGTGTGTGGAGCTGGTGGGACCGCCAGGGCAACCTGGTGCGCGAGCTCAACTATGGCGAAACCGGTGAGCTCAAACCACAGATCGGCTCCGGCACCATACAGCCGCGTGCCTGGTAAAAGCCGTTGCTGTTCAAAGGAGGTTAGATGCAACACGCCGGCAAAGCCGGTCATGGCAATTTAAAAGGTGTGTTAACACGCCTTGATAAAAATAAATGCGAAAGTGGCAAACCGTTTTAAACGGTTTGCTACACTGCAGTTGAGCAGCCATCAACTTGATATAGCGGGTTCAAACGTTTATATTTTTCCACCAACGCCTTTAAACTTTTCAACAAACGCTGCAATTTTCTGAAAAACATTCTGTTTTTTCGTGAGGTATTGCGGGTTTAGGGGACTCATTTTAGGCAAAACAGCATTGAGTTCTGTGCCATTGTCACTGGCAAACTCACGCTTGAGTGAAGTGGCAATATAACGTTTAGCTGCCTCTTCATTCAGATTTTCGGAACGAATCAGCTCTTGTGCCTCGCGCTGTTGCTCTGCTTGCGCAAAAGCAAAAAAAGACTCGATGATGCCAACCTTGTCGCCGATCTTATCCAGGTTAGTCTGGTTAATGAAATCAACAATCAAGCTTTCCTTAGCGCGGTTACCCAGACTGGCCCGGATTAATCGGCGTACTTCATCAATTAAGCCTGCTTTACTTTGATGCTTTTTATTGTGTTCAAAAATCAATTCAAGAATGTAATCAAGATTAATTTCCTGCGACTTCAGCAAGTCCACTTCAAAGACGACATCATTCCAGTCAATGGTCGATTTGTCTTTCTCGTCAGACGATTTTTCCCGGCGTAGCCAATCGCGAATGTCGTTATAGGCTGATCGGTAATCCTGAATTTTTCGCTCGGCAGGCATTCTGATGGTTTGCAGTGCCGCCAGGTCGTCATCATTCAAATAGTGTCGTGCCTTAAAAGCCTCAACCGCTTCAATATCTCCCATATCGACGCTTTGCAAGGCTTTCAGGTTGGCAAACTCATCATAGTTCTGCAGTACGTTTTCTACACGCAAATATTCGCCAAATAACTTCACAAAGTCTTTTTTATCTTTTTCCAAAACAATTTCATCAGGGTTGGGGAAGCGCTGTTCTAATTCTGTAACGACATCCACAAAGCCGCGTCTCGCTTCACCGGTCACTATATCGGTAAAGCCTTCCATATACTCCTTGTAGCTCTTTTCCAGCACCACATTTTTGGTATTTTTATTGCCAAACAGGGTAATGGCATCAACTGTAGCCTGCTCCAGATCACGAAATGTGACAATATTGCCGAAAGTCTTGGTCGCATCATAAATACGGTTGGTACGCGAATAGGCCTGTATCAAACCGTGGTAACGCAGGTTTTTATCGACAAACAGGGTATTGAGTGTGGGGGCATCAAAGCCGGTCAGAAACATACCCACCACAATCAGCAAATCGACTTCCTTTGATTTAACCCGCTTGGCCAAATCGCGGTAATAGTTTTGAAAACCATTGCTATCCACGCTGAAGCTGGTTTTAAACAGTGCATTATAGTCTTTGATCGCAGCGCTTAAAACCTCTTTGGCACTGCTGTTCATGGCCGACACATCAAAGCTTTCATCCGCAATATCGCCTACAGCATCCTGTTCTTCATTGGCGGCAAACGAAAAAATCGTCGCTATCTTCAGTGACTTGTCACTGTGTTTCTGCAGTTGATTCAGCGTTTCATAATACAGTTTGGCGGCATCCACACTGCTCACCGCAAACATGGCATTAAAACCATTGGCATTTGCTTGCAGACGGTGAGTTTTCCGCCGGAAATTGTTCAAAATGTACTGCGATATTTCCCGAATGCGCTCGGGGTGCAGCAGGGCCTGCCTGTTTTCCGCCGCGTTCAGTTTTGTCTCATCCTGCTCTGTTTCAATTACCTTAAACTGTGGGCGTACATCGTTGTAATCCACCTTGAACTTGAGCACTTTTTCATCGCGAATGGCATCCGTGATCACATACGAATGCAATTCGCGGCCAAACACGCTGGCCGTGGTTTCAGCGCCCAGGGCATTTTGCGGGAAGATCGGTGTGCCGGTAAAACCAAACTGGCAAAAATTTTTAAACTTCTTCTTCAGGTTTTTTTGTGCTTCACCAAACTGGCTGCGGTGGCATTCATCAAAAATAAACACCACTTGTTTAGTGTATATAGGCAGGTCGCCTTCACTTTTCATCAGGTTGTTGAGCTTTTGGATGGTTGTGACAATGATCTTGTTATCGTCTTTCTCCAGGTTACGCTTGAGCCCTGCGGTGCTGTCCGAGCCGTTGACGCTGTCGGGTGAAAAGCGCTGGTACTCCTTCATGGTCTGGTAATCAAGGTCTTTTCTGTCCACCACAAAAAATACCTTGTCGATAAACTCCAACTCAGTAGCCAGGCGCGCCGCTTTAAAGCTGGTTAAGGTCTTGCCGGAGCCGGTGGTATGCCAGATATAACCTCCGCTTTCGGGTTTGCTCCAGTTTCTGGCTTCATACGAGTTGTTGACCTTCCACAAAATACGCTCGGTGGCGGCAATCTGATACGGGCGCATCACTAGCAGGGTGTTGTTGACATCAAATACCGAATAATGCAGCAGAACTTTGAGCAGGGTATTTTTCTGGAAGAACGTCGCCGTAAAGTCTTTCAGGTCTTTGATCAGGCTGTTGTCGGCTTTCGCCCAGTTCATGGTGAAATCAAAACTGTTTTTGTTGCGCTGCGTGGTGTTGGCAAAATAACGGCTATCGGTGCCGTTGGAAATCACAAACAACTGCAAATACTTATACAGCGAATGCTCGCTGTTAAAGCTCTCCTTGCTGTAGCGGTGCACCTGGTTAAAGGCTTCCCGAATCGCCACGCCGCGTTTTTTCAACTCCACCTGCACCAGCGGCAGGCCATTCACCAGAATCGTCACATCGTAGCGGTTGGCGTGCGAGCCCGTTTGCTCAAACTGCTTGATCACTTGAACCTTATTGCGGGCAATGTTCTTTTTATCCAGCAGATAGATATTCTGAATGCGGCCATCGTCAAACACAAAATCATGAATATAGTCGTCGTGAATTTTGCGGGTTTTATCAATGACGCTATCACTGGGTTTATCCAGCCAGGTCTCCACGAAGCGCAGCCACTCGCTGTCAGTAAACTGCACGTTGTTCAAGGCCTGTAACTGCTCGCGCACATTGGCCAGCATCGCTTCAGGTTTATTTAAACCCGGCAGGTATTCATAACCCTGATGGACCAAATCCTGAATAAGCTCGCGCTCCAGGTCGCCTTCGCTCTGGTAGCTTTCGGCTACCTTCCATTCTTTGGTGTATTTATCAAGGATGATAAAGCTGTTTGACTCGGCGATGGGCTTGGTGTACTCAGTCATGTTATTCTTCCTTTCGCCAAAATCCATAGTTGTCTGCCAAGTGATCAAGCAATAATTTAACCGTCGCTTGCTCAGCTGGCGTGGGTTCCGCAACTGTTTCGCTGGATAGCGTGCTATGGTTTGTAAAATTAATAATTCTGCTCAAATAGAGTTGCTTGTCATCGGGCAATAATTCTGACCACTTCGGGTAGCCTAGAAAGCTGGCAGTTTTTTCATACAGATTGCGCAATAACGTAAAGTGGTATTTCTGCACCTGATTATTTGCAATTGCCTGTTCAAGGGTTTGTTTAAGATGCAGATGGTAAGAAAAGCTCTTGTTCGAGTCGCCGTGCCTTTCGGTAAGGGAGAAATGACCATCCTTTAGGCGCTCCAGCAGATAACAGGTTTTACTATTCAGTTCATTGTAGAGCACGTTATAAAACAGTGGATTGTGAGTTGTAACGATAAACTTCAAGCCAGACGGGTTGGATTTGATTAAACCCGCTAGGTCGACAGCCAGCGCAATCAAGTGGTTTTCATCCAGCGAACTCACCGGGTCATCAATAAAAACATACTCCAGTTCATCAAATTGGTTAGTTTCACGATTATCGGGTTCTCCAACACTCAGTACGCTGATGACCTGTTCAAGTAATGTATAGAAAACGCTCCAGATAAAGTTGCTTTCTTCGCCTTTGGAGATTTTCAAATTTCCAGAGTGTTCGTCATCGCCGCGCTCAAGCGAAAAAGTTACTTCCGAAAAAGCCTTTACGGTAACTGGTTTGTCGTCCTTGCCTTTGACCGTATATTCTTCATTAAAGCGGGGTGTAAGCTTATCATTGGCATAATGTTGAAAGTTTGTAATGATATTGAGATCCTGCCCCTGATCTTCCAAAATCCAGTCAGTAAACGAATTAGGCTGGATTTTTAGCTTGGGTTCAGCATCTCCTTCCAAATCGTTATCCCAATAAAACAGGTCTTCGGTAAAGGCGTTGTAATAAAGAATCTTACGATGTGTCAATTCAACTTCATCGCTATCTTTATCGTTATCTTTTTTGGGGGCAATAAGCTGCTTAAACTCACGCGAAAGTCGGGTTTTGCCCGTACCATTAAAGGCATAAATCAGCTGCACTTTTTTATCAGTGCTTTTCAGTTGCCGGGCTATTTCCGTGAGTGTATTGCTCATGTTATGCCGCTACCTTTTCCGATTTAGGAAAGCTCAACAATAAATCGCGGTAATATTCATACTGTTTTTGGCGTAGCTCAATTTCACGTGGCAAACCTTCACTGATGGAGTTGGTTAGGGCATCGAATTTATCCAGTATGGAGACGATGCGGGTTTGTTCGGCAAGCGACTTTTTAGGGTCGTTAGGGAATGGAATTGGGATCGTCATCTTGGCCAGACTATCTTTTGAGACCCTTCTAACTTTTGCACCAGTTATATATTTTAGTTTTTGTTTTTGAAACAGTTCAGTTTGGAAACAATATGCTAAATATTTAACATTTTGGTTATGCCTAAACAGCATCATGTCTCCAGATATGGCTGATTTATCACCAAGCCAAGCTAATGGCTTTAAAACATCTTCATCATTCTCTGATGTTGTTGCAATCAATAAATCATTTCTTTCGGCGATTTTTAACTTATTTGCCAATGTGTTCGATATATATGTAAACGTTTTGCTCGCAAATAAACTATAGCGTGTAAAAATTTGGCCGTAATGAATCGCTGGAAATCCTTCCTCAATGAAGTCTTTTTTTTGCATGCCATTGCCACGAATAAACTCACCAAGCTCCCCCAATGTCTTCCATTCCACTTCGCCTTCTTCAAAACTCAGCAACTGGTCGCGGTAGTAGTTGTATTGTTTTTTGCGTGCGGTAAGCTCGGTGGTAAGCTCGGCGGTAAGCTCGGTAAACGTGTCCAATATGCGGACAATTTCTGTTTGGATTTTTAGTGATTTTTGAGGGTTTTCAGGGCAAGGGATGGGAATTAGTAGAGCTTCCATTTCGCTCTTGCGAATAGAGGGAAGTGCACCAGAATCGTGTGCCAAAGAGCTCAGGTTAATTGTTTGCATCCAATAAAACAGAAACCGAGCACTAATTTTCTCACTTGAAATCAATCCCATGACATTATTATCGTAGGCGGATGGCATAGATAAAAGGCGCTTCTTGTTTGTCGCCACAGCTGCGCCAATTTTGGGGAAAATCACAGTGCCCGCAGGTGCCGGCGTGATACCAAGTTTTTTAACTACCGTATCATCAATAAAGTTATTCGCTGCAGTCATCGTAGTTTCGTTGCCAACGATATTCATATCACTGACTTTATAAAATGGATAGCTGCCTTCAGATTTTCCTTGATAGGCATTCGGGAAACCCCAGCCACTACGAATTTCAGCCACTTCCTTCAGAGGTTGCCACTCTATCTGAACGCCATCCAGCAATTTCTCAATAAAGTCCATGTTGCTCATGTCTTAGTCTCCCAGCCTTCATTGGGAGTGCCCTCAATCTCGGCCACGATGGTATCAATCTCTGACCGCAGTCGGTCGATGTTGGCAACGGTGGTTTTCAGTTCGGCATTGAGCTGGGCAATATCCACCACCTCGCGGTTGTCTTTGGCTTCGACATAGCTGCTGACCGACAGGTTGTAGTCGTTGGCGGCAATGGTCTCAAACGATACTGATTTAGCAAAATATTCCTTGTCGGCTTTGCTATCAAACACCTGCATAATGTCTTCGATATGTTTATCAGTCAGCACATTGTTATTGGTTTCTTTTTTAAACAGACTGCTGGCATCGATGAACTGGGTTTGGGTGTCTGTTTTGTGTTTGGACAGCACCAGAATATTCACGGCGATGGTGGTGCCGTAGAACAGGTTGGGTGCAAGCGAAATCACCGTTTCGACATAGTTGTTATCCACCAGATACTTGCGGATTTTCTGTTCGGCGCCGCCCCGGTAAAAAATACCGGGAAAGCAGACAATCGCCGCTCGACCTTTGCTGGAAAGGTAGCTGAGCGCGTGCAGTACAAAAGCAAAGTCGGCTTTGGACTTGGGCGCGAGCACGCCTGCCGGGGCAAAGCGGTCATCGTTAATCAGGGTCGGGTCATCTGAGCCAATCCATTTCACGGAATAAGGCGGATTGGATACGATGGCGTCAAAGGGTTTTTCATCGCCAAAGTGTGGTGTAGTTAGGGTATTGCCCAACTGGATGTTGAACTTGTCGTAGTTGATGTTGTGCAAAAACATGTTCATACGCGCCAGGTTATAGGTGGTGTGATTGATCTCCTGGCCAAAAAAGCCTTCTTCAATAATATGGGCGTCAAAATGTTTTTTGGCTTGCAGCAGCAGTGAGCCGGAGCCACAAGCGGGGTCATAAATTTTATTGACACTGGTTTGCTTGTGCATGGCCAGTTGCGCAATCAGTTTCGACACATGTTGTGGGGTGAAAAACTCGCCGCCGGATTTGCCGGCATTGGCGGCGTAGTTGGAGATAAGAAACTCGTAGGCATCACCGAACAGGTCGATTTGGCTGCCTTCAAAGCCACCAAAATTTAATCCTGCTACGCCTTTGAGCACAGCCGCCAGGCGGGCATTTTTATCTTTTACCGTATTGCCGAGCCGGTTGCTGGTGGTATCAAAGTCGGCAAACAAGCCTTTGATGTCTCCCTCTGAAGGGTAACCGCTGGCAGATGTTTCAATGGCGGCGAAGATGCCCGCCAAATCTGTGTTTAATTTCTCGTTGGCATTGGCACCAGCGGCGACGTTAATGAACAGCTCGCTAGGGTAAATGAAGTAACCCTTGGTTTTAATGGCATCGTCTTTGATTTCCGCAGTGATGACGCTGTCATCAAGCTTTGCGTAGTTAATGCTGTCATCACCGCCTTCAATGTAGCTGGCAAAGTTTTCGCTGATGAAGCGGTAAAACAGTGTGCCTAAGACATATTGCTTAAAATCCCAGCCATCCACTGCACCGCGTACATCGTTGGCAATTTGCCAGATCTGACGTTGCAGTGCCGCGCGTTGTTCCTTACCTGTCATTTAAAACTCCAGCCTTGATCTGTTTTGGATAGCTATAAGTCCATATTAGCAAAACATTATAACGAGTAAAGAGGCTATGAAAACCGGGAGTTATCCAATTGTTATGAGGGTGTTTTAACGCAAAATATAGGAGGTGCGCTGCGGACCAGGCACAGATGGATGCGCGAAGCGGCCAGGATGAATTGTGGCGTTATTTATTGCAGGGCGCGACAAAGCATATGCTATTGTCTGATGGCAGCCCGAAGGGAAAGACGATCAAGCCGTGCCCAGCGGCGGCGGAAACTCCTGGTCGGGGTCTTCGGCATCCCACCAGTCCTGCGCTTCCTGTTCCTGGTAATTCTCTTCGCCTTCAAAGCCGTGCGCTTCGATTTCCTGCAATACATATTCGGCATCAAACCGGGCAGTGATTTCTTCGGCACCGCGATGTGTCAGCAGGGTCACACCCTCTTCGCTGTCTTCTGTTTTATCTTCCTGCACATCCTGCCACTGCACGCTGAAGCCCTGTTGTTTCAGAAAATATTCCACCATGGCTTCATTATCGGTACTGTAGTAGGAAGCCACTTGCTCAATGGTTTCCAGAATATAAGGTACCTTGTAAGGCCCCGTCAGTTCGGCAGGGAGGTCTTTAACCAGATAAAACAGCAGGCCGTTGTCCAGCGGTTCGCGCCAGTAGGCGGTGTTGAAAATGCCGGCGGCTACAGAGGCGATATGGTCGCCGTTGAACTCGTCAGGCACCAGCGGAACGCTGCTAAGTTCCAGCATCAGCTTGGGGTGTTCCAGCGTGTCAATGTGCTCGGCCACGCCTTTGGCTTTCAGCTCCTGGCTGTCCAGCAGCAGGGCCGGGGGGAAAGGCGTTTCATTCTGCTCGGCCCAGGCCCACAGCCAGGCGTCTTCTGCATCCAGCTGGGTGCCCAGCAGTTGAATCGCAAAAACGCGCCCGGCGCCGAAGTCGGCGGTGCCTTTTTCCAGGTCAAGCCTGGGCTGGTTCTGCGGCCCCAGGTATTTGGAGAATAACAACTGGCGCGCAAAAACGGTGCCGATGTGGGCGTCAAATAAAGTTCCAAAAGCAGGCTGCATGCGAATTCTCCGGGCAAATATGCTAAAAAGATGCCAGTTAAAAATCCATTGTATCAATTGCTGCGATTACCATCTTTGACATGGTGTGAAAAAATGCATGAAATACGGCAATGCTTTCAATGAAACTGCTCAATCTGTTCAAATGTACCCGAGGCAGGGTAAAAAAACACATAAACTGCGCCATGGGCATGAAAGAGGGCGGGAGTGCTCAGTTTGAGTTGTCCAATGAAAACCAGCGGTTTGTTTTGACGTATTGGCCACTGTGCACCCTGTATCCAGCGTGGCGGCTTTACAGGAAAAGTTAATTGCAGAATATGTCAAAATGTATCGCAGCAAGGCCGTTAGAGCCGTGTGCATTCATTTCAGTTGGGGCAGATTAAAAAGAGGAGGTCACATGGCTGAGCGTTCTTCGTTGTATGCGCGTATCACAGTCTGTGCAAACCAGTATCCGCAAATGATGTCAAGCCCGGTCACTACCGGAAATGATTTTGATGACTGGCAGCGGTGGTTTGATTCTAAAGATTTGACAGGCGATGGCCTGGTGCCAGCGGCCTATCTCAGTGTGTATGAAGGCATGCCTTTGCAACAGGTGGTGCAATGGCTATGTGAGCCAAGCGGCGGCAACGGGCGTGCTGTCTATGATGCGCATACAGGCATCTGGCAATTGGGTGTTGCGCAATTGACCAGTATTTACAGCGAGATGATTCCTTTTCTGGCTGTTTTGCGCGGCTGTGCCAGATTCAGCCAACCGGATGCCGGTGATTTCATTGCCATGTATCCCTATACAGGAATGGATTGTGATGTCTGCATTGGCATTAAAGATAAAAAAAGCCACTTTTTCCCGGAGTTATCAACGGCCCAGCGGCAGGAGGCGGATGACTTTTTCATCTCTCCCCTATGGGCAAGCTCCGTGTTGTAATGAAGTACCAGACCGTGGTATGAACGATGATGAAAGGAGTTGACCTGTGTCCGAACCTCATTCCCTTTACGTGCGTGTGACGGTGGCGCCGCAATGCTATGAGCAGATGATGAGCAGCCAGGTGCCTGTCGGCAGTGCTTTCAATGACTGGCAGGCCTGGATTGACGGGCAGTTAGGCCAATCTGTTGCTGTGCCTGAGCGTTTTCTACAGGCGTTTGCCGATATATCGATGCAGCAGTTTGTCAGCGGCGTATGCGAGGCGCCGCATTGCATGGCACATACGCACTATGACCGTAACCGTGGCGTATGGCAGCTTGGCATTTTGCAACTGACCGAAAACTATGCCGAAATGATTCCGTACCTGGCGGCGGTGCGTGGCTGTGCGGCTTTTAACCAGCCGCAGGCAGATGATTTTGCAGCCATCTATCCTTTTGTCTGGGGCGATGCCGGGTATGCCGCCTGCATTTCCCTGCACAATGGGCAAAGCACTTTAATCGATGAACTGACCGCTGAGCAAAGGCAGGAGGCCGACAGTTTTCTGGGCGCGATCATGACGCGTGCGATGAAGGGTGCCGGGTAGCAGATACCCTGCCTGGCTGGGGCGCAGTAAAGACAGACCTTACCTAGAACGGCGATACCAATGCAGGTGGGCGGCCTTTGAATGGAGCCGGTCAGGTATCGTCAGGGTTGCGCGGATCGCAGCGGCATGTCGGGCTGAGGCTATCGTCGCAGCATTTGACCCTGCGGTTTGGCGTGCAGCCACACACGCCGCGATGGTGTGAGCAACAGCCGCGCTGTGCCAGTTGGGCTGTGGTTTCCCTAGGCTGCAGTGTACAGGCAGGCTGATCTGAAGGTTGCGGGGCCGGGGCAGACACGGTAGCAGACGGGTGGTGCCAGTCTGATAAAGGCTGGGGATCATCAGCCAGGGCTGTACTTATACCCATGCCTGGGAGCCACATCAGCGTGCCGGTAAGCAGGGCCAGAAAAAATGCTTGTATGCGTTTCATCCATTGTTTTTACACCAGATGATGCTCCGGCGTCAATGGCGCCTCTCTGTGCAATGCACAGAATGTGGTATGTGCTGTATGCAATGGCGTGAATCTGCTGCCGGATGCTGGCAGCCGCAAAAGAAAAGGTCTGTAGCAACTGCTTGGGCCTCATTCCCGAACCCAGGGGTTCAGGTGGGCGAGGTCAGCGGCATGTTGGGTTCATCTAACGCGAGATGATCACGCTCATACAGCAATACTTCCAAGCCCTTGCTCATGGAGCATCGGTTCAGGGAAATATGTAGCTTACACAGTGCTACAGACAGTTCCTATTTTACTGTTGCGGCCAGGGATCATCAAACGATTTCAAGTACGCATACAGCGCGTACCGGTATTGCTTGCGTTACAAGACAATTAGGCGCATTATCTTTTATTAAAGAATATTTGTGACCAGGCCGTATAGGCAGTAGCAAACAGCATGACAGACCCGCCGCTCTCTGGCGGGCTGGTCAACGTGTCTGGCTAAAGCGTTTGCGGCCAGCGTATTTCCACATGCACGTTGTTGAAATTCGGGTCATCAAAACTGCCGCCGTGGGCGCAGGTCATGCCCTCAGGCAGTGCAGCCATGCGGATCTCCTGCCCTTCATGGATATTGCCGCCCCCGGCCATGTAGCCGATAAAGCGGTTGATCATTTCAAACACGCCATCCATATGGTCCTGCCCGACCCCGTGAATACTCAGATCGGGGCGACCGAACTTGCGCATGCCTTGTGTATAAATCCAGTGGGTGCCGTCGGTTTCGGGCGAAGCCATGATGTTCACGTGCGGAAAAGGGGTGAACTGCTGCGGTTCAAATACCTTCTCATGCCAGTTCTGCGGGGTCCACCATTTGCGGTTCAGCGGGTCATACAGGGCCACGCCGCCACTGTCGAGCAGGTAACTGGCCACGCCGATAACCACGCGAAAGTCATTCAGTGTCTCGCTGTCGGGCAGCAGCGCCTGCACGGTGTAGCAGTGTTCCTGCTGGTTAATGACCTCGGTCAGCTCAGGGTGTTGCTCTTGCAGTTGCTTGGCAAATATGCCGCTGCGAAACTGGCTGATGGTTTCCACCCCGTCGGGCATGCGAAAACTCTGCAACTGCAGGCTTTGCGGCATATAGGGGACACGGTATTTTTCACCATCAATCAGAAATTTCCCCTGCACTTCGCCATAGATAACGTAATACAGCAGGTTGGTGTGCAGCGGCTGTTCGAAATAGGGGCGAGCCCAGTTAGGTGAGGTTGATGTTTGATCCATGATATACCATGTTTTGCATATTATTGTTGGGAGTATAAAGGAATAAATCAATCATTTTTTCAAAAAAAGTGTGAAATATGTCACGCTTTGGCGTGCACTCCCCCTTGCAGAACCCGTCTGCATAGGGTTTTGGATCGCAGTGCGATCAGGTGGAATACCGCAATGCGGTTAATGCCATTTCGGCAATGGCCAGGCCGGACGCGGCTGAAGTGGGGTCTTCATCCTCTAAAAACCAGGCCGCTGACAGCCCGGCATAGGCCAGTGTCCATTGCAGCAGGCGCTCACGGCGCAGTCCACTGGCTTGGGTGACAACACTGAGTTGTTGCATAAAACGCTGCGGGCAGGTGGCAGTTGCCAGCTCCGGGTTGCACAGCAGGGCAGCGTATTCAAAACCGCGCTCACCGGCAAGCCCTTTGGGGTCGGTTGCAAGCCAGCCGCGCGCGGTGCCAAAATTCAGCACATTGTTATGGTGCATGTCTCCATGCAGCAATACCGTGTTGTGCTGGTCCGCCAGCAGTTCCTGTGCAGTGGTGGCGCAAAACGGCAATATGCCGCCGTAAACCTGCGCTGCGGGTACCAGTGCACGAAACCAGTACGCCAGCGGTACCACCAGGCCGGACCATGGCGGCACAGGAGCCGTATGCAGCCTGGCAATCACTGCGCAGATGATGCGGCTAGCATCAGCGTCGCTGCCACTGAGCGCCATGTCCAGTAAAGAGGCGCTGTCTTGTGCCCGCTCCATCAGCAGGGCGTTGCTGTCGCAGGCATAAACCCGGGCAGCACCTTCACCGTGCCAGCAACGCATTACCTGTCCACCGCGCTGTTCCTGCGCCTCCAGCGCAATTTTGAGCATGGCGGGTTTGCCGCTGGCCAGCCGCACCGGCAGCAGCCTGCTGCTGTGGCGAATGATCGGGGCGCCGTCGGCCTTCAGGCTCCATGCTTTCAGATAGGTATTGAACATGCTGGGTCAGTGGGGTGTGGTCGTGTACGCCATTGGCAATGTGCTTTGACAGAAGTAGGTGTTCTTGCTATTGTGGCACCAATGCACACTATCAGTTTAGCGTATGTATTTTTATTGCTGTTCATTTATGAATACGTGCCTTGCTGAACGTGCCTGCCAGACAGTTGAAAAAGTGATTTTGCCAAATGCAACAAAACGTATCCGGCCTGTCACAAGAAAATTGTCTTTATCCTCAGCGCTGGACCATGCCATGCTTTGCTGTGTGTTTTGTACTTGTTGCCGGGTTGCTGGTCAGTTATGTACTGAATGTGGAACAGCCTGCATGGGGGATCGTGGCCTTTCATTGTGGCAGCACTGGTTTGGGTGGGGTTGCTGGTTGCCATGGCTGATTTGAAAGCCAGTTATATTGGTCTGTGCGGGGCAAATCTGGTAGAAAAAAGCCTGTTTACCCAACGCCGGTTTGACAAGGCTGCCATCAGCGATGTTCACTGGAGCAAAGGCTGTCCGGTAGTCCTGACACTGGTAGACGGTCAAACGCATGCCCTGCCTGGTGTCTATGATAGTCAAGCGTCAGCCGCAGCCATCAGAGCATGGCAGGCTCTCTGAGTGCGCTGACTATGACCGTAGCCACCCGCTCATATGGTAAAACGCAGTGGACACTGGTTAGGCTTTGACCGGTAACCTTGCGGCCGGAACAAATAAAGCCTTTGTCGTAGAAAAATCAATAGTTGTTAAGCAGGCCAAGCTTTAAAGCACGAACGACAGCAGCGGTTTTATTGGGAACATGAAGTTTGCGAATGGCATTTTTCATGTGATAAGCAACAGTATTTTTTGAAATGCAGAGTATTTCAGCAATATCCTGCGCACACTTGCCATCTGCTGTCCATTTGAGAATTTCTGTTTCTCTGTTGGTTAAATGAATGTCAAGTATTTCATGCAACCCGATGGGGTTGAGTATGTTGGTAAAAGAAGAATGCATGACATCCAACAGCCAGTGTATCTGCGGCACTTTTTCCTGGAGTTCTGTTTCTGTCAGTATTTCGGTGGAACGTGACAGATTGAGCATGCCTATTTTCTTGTTCTCGATGCGTGTGGCTATTGATAGCCCGGTTTTCAGGCCGCAAGATCTGGCCTCATCCCAAAGCTGAGGAATGGACGCAAATGTGGCATCTTCCCACAGTATCGGTGTTTGAAAGCGGTACGCATGCAGCACAACCGGGTCGTGTTGCTGATATTGCGCTTCGTTGTAGCGCTTCTCCCACAGCGTTGGATAGTTGCTCAGTGCGCCAGTCACGGGCCTGTTATTGTTTTGGCTAACTAAAGAAGAAAAGCCGTAAGTACAGAATTCAAACCCCAGACTTTGTGCAGCCATAACGATCACCGCAAAAGTCTGGTCGGCTTTCTCTGTATCCAGAAAATCGAATAAAACGCTTTGTCTCCAATTTTTCATCATCATCTTCAGCTAAAACGCTTGTCATGGTCGATATGCCAATGCTGTGCGTGTGATTTTTGTTACATCAAAATGTTATTTGTCATTGCTGTTTTCCATCAGCAAAGATTCAAATTTCATACATTCCGAAACGAGCGTGTTTTACAGGTAATCATTCTCTGGCCAAAACAACCGCCCTACTATTTTTGGTAGGTGTTGTTGCCTAGGTTCTTTCATAAAATAAAAATTCACGTAAAAACATAGAGATGTCATTTAAGTAAATGATATAATTTTTTACATGATATCACATAGTAGTTACGCGTGATATTAATTAACAGTACACATAAAGGAATTTTCTAATGAAAAAAACGCTCCAACATCTGCTGCTTATAACCTGTTTGTCAGGGGCTGCCATGCACGGTTATGCCGGTGACAACATGAGTGCAGACAAAATGTCCAGATACATGGGTGTAATGCGGTGTGTGGATAACATCTTTTATGATGGTGGCTATGACCCGGATGATTCCGAGCGGATTGCCGTGATGAACGATGTACTCGAAAGAAATGGACTGCCGTTGTACAACGAGGTGGTTTACTCCAAAATAGACAACATGATGGCGTCAAAAAGTGACGGTTTTAATTTTGAGATTTTTCTGGACAGTTCGGTCACCTGCCTGAATATGCAGGAGGTAATGGAACTGGAGAAAAAATACGATGTGACGGCCGAGTATTAAGCTCTGTTGCCCATGAGCCCATGGCAACGCATGCTGTGCTGCTGCACGAAGCTATAAGCCTATGGCTTATGCATTTGCAAGGGAGTTTGTGCTCCTAACGCCTTGTGAACCGTCCCCGGTAGGTGTTTGAGAGCGGCCCATGTTTCTCTTTTTCCCATTCGGGAAGATTAACAGGGTAGGGTATGTCTGCTTCCACAGGAAATAAAGTTGCTCCGCGTTCTTTTTCTATGCTGGTAAATGTATAGATGTAACATGACCTCACGCCCAGGCCGATGATAAGTGAAAACAGCGCATAAAAGAAAATCCAGCGCCGTCTGAACCGGGTTGATTTTCTGTCAGTGTGTACACTTTTCAAAAATGGATTGTTTTCTCTGGCCTTGTATTGAATATAGCGAAATGTGTCGTTGTCTGAAGAGCCGTTTTTGCTGATACTGTACTTGTTGAGCACGTAGTCCAGCATATAGGTGTTCAGAATGTTGCCATCAACAAATTCTTCACGCCTGACCTTTTGCCCATCAATGAAATAGTCAATTTGTACCGGCGCAGCCGGTTGGATGCGGGTTTTCAGTATTGCGGCTTTGAGACCATGGTTTTTAAACAGATCGTCAATGAAATTGAACGCCGGTGAAGGCTGGGCTGTCGAATCAAAAGTAAAAAGAAGGTAATTGCCGGTTGCCCGTATTTTGTAGTTGAAGCATTGGTCCAGAAATACCGGGACGGCTTGTGATTCGTCTGTCGTCCCCCCGGTGTTCTGGAGCATCAGGCCAGATAACGCCACGGCGTAGCGATCATGTGCTTGTCTGCTGCCAAAAATCAGAAATAACTGATGGTGTGTCATTTGTGGGGGCGCTTTCCGGAGGAAAAATAATCAGGGGAATGAATTTATTTTATGGCTGTATCCGTCAGGGGTCACCTACCAATTTTGGTAGGTGACTGTCCCTGCAGTTATGCATAATAATTCGGGTATTCCTTCACGACGCAAAAAGCAGGAGACAAAAGCATGTCGGCAATTTATATGGACGTTTATATCCAGCCCGAAAACGATCTGGCGCTGAATAAATACAAAGAGCTGATTAAAGCGATCGAGACACAGGACTATGAAACCATCGAAGCCATGGATACCGAGGAGTTGCTTGAAGTGGAAGATGTTTTTGACAGCGTTGAGTCTGAAATCAGTGGCAGCTTTATCCACCTCAAGTTTGACACAGGGACGCTATCTACGGAAACAGAGGATATGGTGAACTTTCTTTTCTCGCTGGGAGCCGCAGAGATGGAAGTTGCAGCTTTCAATAGCCAGTGCGGCGAATACGAGTTTTATAAAAATGACGAGGTATTTGAAGGTTTTGAGGGCTATCACGGGGTGCAATGGAACTGGATTAAAAACCCTTTCCCTGACCTGGCAGGCCAGACTATCGTGATGACCGGAGTACTGGATACCTACTCTCCTTCCGATTGGAAAGAATACATCGAGCAGTATCACGGCTCGGTGAGTTCTACGGTCAATTCTGACACCACGCTGGTGGTTACCGGCGCAAACCCTGAGCAAAGCATCATCCAGCAGGCAATCGCGCTGAACATACCGGTGCTGACGCAGGACGCCTTCACAGAGAAATACAGGCTGTAGCTGACATATCTTGATATGGGTGGGCTGCAGTCAGAAAAGAATGTTCCGTGACTGCGGACTTTAGGGAATCCTGCTTTGCAAAAACCTGCCATTCCTATAAAAGCATGTGGCATTGCAGGAGCAACATGAAATCGACTACAAGTTAATGGACTTAGATGATCAGTTTTAAAGTTACTTCCAGAGCACACGAAAGTATCCGGATTTTTTTCAAAATTTTTTATGGGCTGACGGCACTGGCTATCTGTGTGATATTCTTACTTATCGTGGCGGGCAGTTACCAGAAAGCACGCTTCATTCTTGCAGATTACACATCGCTGACAGTGCATCTAACACTGCAGGATGTTGAGGAAGGTTCTGGCCGGCGTTCGTCATCAGATACCTATATTTTTACCTATACTTTTGATGCGCAGGGCAAACGTTATCAGGGCAGCCTGGATGCTTCAGAGTCATACGCCGAGGAGCTTTTTGCACAGGGGCTGCAACTGGAAATCGCATATGCCAATGCCAATCCGTCGCAGTTTGACCGGTTGAGTCTGCTGCAAAGACAGTCTAAACTCAGCGGCGCGGCGATCCGGTGGATCATTACCAGTCTGATCGTGATGCTGATCGCGCTGATACTGTATGCATTTACAACCATGCAATTATTTGTCGACAAAGACAGGCCGGTTGATGATGAGAAAGAAAATGCAGATGCCTAAAAAGAGCCCAAAGCCAGATATTTCTAGGGCGAAGCCAGCGTAGTCTGTAGTAGGGTGCTAAGACACAAAGGCTGTTGCAACCAGGTTCACCACAATCGCAACAGCAAACTGCATCATCGCGGCCATGTTGGTGAGTTTCAGCTTTTTGATCTGGGCCGAGCTGGCAGCAAGTTGTGCCTGGTCAGGTGTGGTCATGGGGTCGGATAACAATTTTTGCTGCGCCTGGGCACCCATCACCTGCACCAGTGCCAGTACACCCACCACCATGCCCAGGGTAAAGCTGATACCCAGCAGCAAAGGCACCAGGGCGGCACTGCCGGCAGCACCGTGCTCGCGCACGGCACTCTGGAACACCATGAACGGAATATAAGCGGTGATGACAATCAGAAAAAATGAAAAAAAGTAAAAATAGGCAAAGTATTCCAGCCGGCGGGCCTGCTGCTGCAACTGTGCCGTCTGCTGTCCAGCATGATCAGGTGCCGTGGCGGGTTGGGAGGGCGGGGCAGATGTGGTCATAACAGGTGGCAATAAAGCAGTGGATAGCAGTGAAGGGTGGTGAATACCGGTGCTTGTCATTATAAAGACCCTGACCGTGTTCTGGTAGGGCAGGCTCAAGAAAACAGCCGGGCAGCGTGTCGGGAACCTCTTTGTGAACCATTTGTCTACTGAAATGGCTGGCAGGCTGCACATATTGTGCAAGCTCGCCTAAAATGAGAAGGATTTCCTGCGCATACAGGCTGATGACAGGCACAGGCGCAGACATATAAAAGGACTCTGACAACCATGAACGTTGATGCATCTATATTCAAAGCCTACGATATTCGCGGCATTGTCGGCAAAACGCTGGATGAAACGGTGGCTTTGCATCTGGGCCGTGCTTTTGGCAGTGCGGCGCTGGCAGCGGGTGAAAAAACAGTCGCAGTCGGGCGCGATGGCCGACTTTCCGGCCCGGCGCTCTCTGCTGCGCTGATCAAGGGGCTGGCCAGTACCGGCGTCAAGGTGATCGATGTGGGTGCGGTCACCACGCCCATGCTGTATTACGCTGCCACCGTGCATTGCCAAAGCGGCATTCAGGTCACAGGCAGCCACAACCCCAAGGATTACAACGGTTTTAAAATGGTGCTGGCCGGGCGGGCCATCTATGGCCCTGAAATACAGGCCTTGCGTGAACGCATAGAAAAAGAAGATTATGTGCAGGCAGCACACAGCGGTGAAATTGTTCAGCGCGATATTTTCCCCGAATACCGTGACCGCATTGTCGCAGGCATCAAACTGGCGCGGCCGCTGAAAATCGTGGTGGACTGCGGCAATGGCATTACCGGCACATCCTCACCCGAAATCCTCAAAGCCATTGGCTGCGAGGTGGTGGCTGAACTGTTTACCGAGGTGGATGGCAATTTCCCGAACCACCACCCCGACCCCTCCAAGGCCGAGAACCTGGAAGATTTGCGCCACGCGGTGACGCTGGCCGATGCCGACCTGGGCCTGGCGTTTGACGGCGACGGCGACCGCCTGGGCGTGATCACGCGCGACGGGCAAGAGATTTACCCGGACCGCCAGTTGATCCTGTTTGCCCGCGATGTGCTGACCCGCGAACCGGGTGCCAGCATTGTGTTTGACGTGAAATGCACGCAGCAGATGATTCCTGCCATACGCGGGGCAGGTGGCGTGCCGGTCATGTCCACCACCGGGCATTCACTGGTTAAGGCCAAAATCCACGAGCTGAAATCGCCGCTGGGCGGCGAAATGAGCGGGCATATCTTCTTCAAGGAACGCTGGTATGGTTTTGATGACGCCACCTACAGTGCCGCACGCCTGCTGGAAATTTTGAGCCGCGTGGCCGACCCCAGCGCCGAACTCAATGCGCTGCCTACCGCGTTCAACACGCCGGAAATCAATATTCCGTGCCCGGACGGTAACGCCCATGCGCTGGTGGGGCAACTGGTTGCGCTGGCAGCCAAAGAGGCCGCATTTGCCGCACCGGCACAGCGCACCACCATTGACGGCTTGCGGGTTGACTGGGCCGATGGCTTCGGGCTGATCCGTGCCTCCAACACCACCCCGGTGCTGGTGCTGCGTTTTGAAGGGCAGACGCCTGAGGCGCTCAAACGCATTCAGGCCGTGATGCTGGCGCTGCTCGAAAAAGTCATGCCCGGCGTGCAACTGCCGCAAGGGCCGGCCGCCCATTGATACCCTGGCAGGACCGTAACGCAGCAATAACGCAGTACCGCACACACAATGGCAATACCTTTCAAGCAGTGCCTGGCACGCTGGTCTTATTCCAGCCTGTGGCGGCTGCTGTCGCCTTTTTACGTGTTCAAGCTCTGGTGGCGTGGTCGTAAAGAACCTGTCTACCGCCAGCACATTGGCGAGCGCTTTGGCTTATATGGCAGCACCCCGGCTGCCGTACACGCAGGCAGCTATGTCTGGGTGCATGCGGTTTCGCTGGGAGAAGCGCGCGCGGCGGCGGTGCTGATTGATGAACTGCGCCGGCAGATTCCGGACATGAAGCTGCTGCTCACTCATGGCACCGCAACCGGCCGTGTGCAGGGCAAAGCCATTTTGTGCGAGGGTGATATCCAGTGCTGGCTGCCGATTGACACGCCCGGCAGCGTGAAGCGATTTTTCCGGCATTTCCGCCCGCAGGTTGGCCTGCTGATGGAAACCGAAATGTGGCCTAACGTCATGCACATGGCGCAAAAACAGCAGGTGCCCATGTATCTGGTGAATGCGCGTCTGTCCAGGCGCAGCCTCAAAGGCATGAAAAAAGTCAACACGCTGCTGCGCCCGGCCTATGCAGCACTGGGTGCGGCGCTGGCACAATCCAGAAGCGATGCCCGCCGGTTAAAAGAAGCAGGCGTTGCAACGGTGGAAGTGCTGGGCAACCTGAAGTTTGACATGCAGCCCGACCCGACGCTTCTCGCGCAAGGGCGGCAGTGGAAACTGGCAGAATCACGCCCCATCATCATGGCGGCCAGCACGCGTGAAGGCGAAGAGGCCGACCTGTTGCAGGCTTGGCAGGCCATGTCATGGCATGCATTGCTGCCTGATCAGCGCCCGGTGCTGTTGCTGGTGCCTAGGCACCCGCAGCGGTTTGACGCCGTCGCGCGCCTGGTGAGCGATGCCGGGCTGACACTGAGCTGCCGCAGCGCCTGGCCGGCTGCCAGGTTGGACGCTGCAGGGCAACAGGCCGCACCAGTGTTTGAAGCGGCGGCCGTCCGCAATACCGGCATGGAACCTGAAGAAGCGCAAATCTGGCTGGGAGACTCGCTCGGAGAAATGCCGCTGTATTACGGCATGGCCGACATCGTGCTGCTGGGCGGCAGCTTCAAAGACTATGGCGGGCAGAACCTGCTTGAAGCCCTGGCCTGCGACAGCCCGGTCATCATGGGCGAATACACCTACAACTTCACCTGGGCCAGCGAAATGGCACTGCAAGCCGGGGTCGCCTGCCGCGTGGCTGACTTCGCCCAGGCACTCATCCAGGTGCAGCAATGGCTGGAGCAGCCGCAGCAGTTGCGCACCCTGCAGGCGCAGGCCAGCGGCTTTATCCACGCGCACCAGGGCGCCGCACGGCATATGGCGGAGTACATTGCCGGGCGCCTGCGCTGAATTGCGTTACACGAAAATTCAGGCCTGATTGATGCTGTGGCATGACCATGGCAGCATCTGGTATGACCAGATGTGCGCTGGGCGACCAGAAACTGGTATTGTCGGTGGGGTATTATGAGCGCTTGGGTGCTTGGCTGCTGAGTGGAGTGTGAGGCTTGCTCGCTGATTGCCGTAAAACAAAAAAAGCGTGCTCTATGACAGAAAAAACCTCCTCTGCCGATCTTATCTATGACTACGCAGCCGACGCGCACCTGATTTCCGAAGAATTTCGCTATGCTTTGCGGATCATGGAATTTCAAATCCGGCGTATGGGCGGGCGGGATAATGCGCGTGAGCGTAGCTGGCCCTATGTGCAGGCTAACAACTGGTTAGCCTCAGATGCATTGGGTGGCTGGGTTATTGGCACACAAGCCCGGGCATTATTGGGTGGAAGCGGTGCCGGTTGTTAATGACTACCAGTTTACAGTGCGGATGCCTGCGCAATGGAAGCAGTTTGCCAACGAAGAAAAGTGGCCGGAAGGCATACGTGTACTGGTGCTTGACCCGTTGTGGGGCACCATAGAAACACGTGCAGTTCCTACAGCAGACATTGCACATTATCCGACAGGTAATCCCGCTGAGTGGATATATTTTTAAAGATTGGCATTGCGATGAAAAAAGAAAGAGGCGATTTCATTTTCGGGGCAGTATGCGGTATTTTGTGTACCCTTTTGGCGGTAGCAATTATTCCGGTCGTGTGGGATTTTTCAACGCCCAAACAAATGCCGGTAGGTAATGCACTGGCGCATATCTATGTATCAAAAAAACTGACCCCAGGATTTAACGACACCAGCGACCTGCCCGAGGTTGAAATGCTCTACCTCTTTGACAATGATGACTTCATTTTATCCACCACAGACGGCGCTTTAGTATGGCAGCACAAAGACCCGCAGGCCGATAAACATTGTTACGGTGCGCCTGCTAAATATATGCCGATGGATTGCCGCATGGAGTAAATTAATAATCAAAGGCCGTGCGTTTAGACAAAGCCAAATTTATAACTTATATTCAGCTTAAAACATGTTTCAAAAACATATGCAGACACCATGGCAGCAGTTCATTATCACGATGGTGAAAACGGCATATATTCTTGAAGAACAGGTTAGGAGATGAAAAACGGCAATTTTCTATTCGGCATATTTTGCGGACTGTTACTGGCGCCGGTGTTTTACTTTGCGCTCAGCTACGTCAAAGACGCGATCAGCGAGCCGCATAAAGACCCGATAGAACAGGCACTGACTAACCTCTCTGACATCCGAAAGGCAACCGACCCGCTGCTGCTGGGCCAGCAACAGGAAACTGTCAATAGCGGTTTTCTGGCACCGGAACAATACCCAGGGGCACAGGTGGTATACCAGGCGCAGGGTGGCGACATCATTTTCATGCTTGATAACAATGCCCTGGTCTGGTTGCATCCGCAAATTGATGGCGAGCGCGTTCAGTGGCGCTGTCTTGCCGCATCAGCAGGCAAGATACCACACATATGCACCCCTGGATATCAGCGTGATACATATGGCAATGTCATGCAACCCTAGCGCTGCTTGAAAGCCAAACAGCCATAACAACAATGGCCACTTTGCAGTGGCCATCGGCATGGGAGGAAAGCGGATGCGGTTTACGCTTGATGTCTTATGCTTTACGCCTTATGCCTCCACCAGCGCCTGCCCCAGGTAGCTGTCGGGTGTGGTGCCGGGCAGCGCAAAGTAGTAGCCGCCGCCAAATGGTTTGATGTATTCTTCCAGCGGCTCACCGTTCAGGCGCATCTGCGTCTGGATAAAGCCGGTTTGCAGGTCGGCCTGAAAGCACACGAAGATTAGCCCCATATCGAGCTGGCGCGCTTTGGTCAGTCCGAGTGAATAACTGAAACTGCGGCGCCGCAGTTTGGCCACATGGCGCTCCGGTATACGGGGCTCGGCGCGCCGCATGTGTGAGTCCAGCGGGGTGATGTTCCCATCCAGATCGGATTCGAAATCCGGGTCGTCAAATTCATGCTCTTTGCCGTGCGGGGCGCCTGTGGCGCGCAGGCGGCCAAAGTCATTTTGCTGCTGGCCCAGCGGGGTGCGGTCCCAGAATTCCAGGCGGAAGCGGATCAGTCGCACCACTTCATAAGAGCCGCCCTCAGCCCAGGCGGGTTCCCGTGAGTTTTTGCCGACCCACACCATTTCATTCATTAGTTGTTCATCTTCATGCGACGGGTTGCCGGTGCCGTCCTTGAAGCCCATCAGGTTGACCGGGGTGGTGCGGTTGCGGATATCGCGTGCGGGCAGAAAGCCGTCTATTTTCCAGCGGGCCACCATCCGGTTCGGAAAGTTTTTGATGATGTAACGCATCGCGTAGATCACTGTTTCGCGCGTATTGGCACAAATCTGGATCATCACATCACCATCACACCAGGGTCGCTCCAGCGCATCATTGGGGAAGGACGGCATTTCAACCAGATGCACCGGTTTCTGTGCGGCCAGCCCGAAGCGTTCGTCAAACAGGGATGCACCTACGGTCACGGTCATGGTCAGGTTGTCCGGATGCACCTGGGCACCGAGAATGCCTGATTCCGGCGGCGGTAGCCGTACGTCGGCAGTCGGAGCAGGGCCGCCCTTGGTCAGAAAAGCGATGATGTTGGTCAGGTCCTGAAACAGTTTCACCAGGTCTTCACGACCCTTGCCCACAACATCAAACGCAATGAAGACGGCCTCGGCCGGTTCCGGCGTGATGATGCCGGCCTGGTGCTTGCCATAAAACGGAACCGATTGCAGTGTGGTATCCGGGCAGCCATTGGCAGTGGTATTGGTGTTTGTGCCTGCTGCCGTTTCTGTCGCTGCATGGGCCTGGCCGGCCAGCGCACCACCGGCGAGCAGGCTGCCGCCCAGGGTGCCCAGGCCCTTGAGCAGGTTGCGCCGTGTGGGTGTGCCCGGCTGCTCAGGACTGGTGTGCTGTGCACTGCCGGGGTCTGTATCGTGTTGCTGTGACATGGGTTTAGTCCTCCTTGCTGACAACGTGCCCGGTTATTCCAGGCCTAATGCTTCGGGCAGGCTGGAGAGGTTGTCATTCAACTGCGCCAGTGTGGTTTTCAGCGCTTCTCTGTCTGCCTCGGTTAACTGCTCATAAGGCTGAAAGCCGTCGGTGGTTTTATAGGTTTCCAAAATGGTGTTGGCGGCCTTGTACTGGTCTTCAATCTGCTGGTAAAGCTCGGGGTGCGCTTTGGAAAGCATGGGCCGTACCAGGCGGAAGATACGGTGCGAGCCGTCCAGATTGGCCTGTATGCCCCACAGGTCGGTTCTGGCGTACAGGTTTTTATGCCCCTGCAGCTTGCTTTGCTCAATTTCACGGATCAGTGCAGCGGCATAGCCCACCATCTGGTCGGGTGAGGTTTTCACGGTGCTGATTTCCTGTTGCAGTGCGCTGATGTTTTCCAGCAGTTGCGCGGCCACGGGTTCCAGGTTATCGGTGGACTGGTCGGCAAACAAGCCTCTTTCTATGCGGTGAAAGCCGCTGAAGGCCGGGTCATTGGCGCGCTCGCGGAATACGCTTTCATCGGCGGCAATGGCCGTATCGAGCGCGGAAAACTGTTTGAGTACCGGTTCGATGTGCTCATAGCGTTGCAGCGCCGGGGCATACAGCGCCTGGGCCGTGGCCAGGTCGCCGGACTTGATCGCATCTGCCAGTGCCTGGCTTTGTTTGAGCAGGGCATTCAGTTCGGTGCTGATGTATACCTTGTATTCACCAGCGGCACTCACCAGTTCAATCGGTGTGGGTTTGCGGTTAGCGCCATTGTCGGCGGTGGCGCGCACGACCAGCGTGCCTCTGGGGTTGGAGAGCAGCCCGCAGGTCATTTCATACGTGTCGGGGTCCAGTGTGGTGGTGAGCTTTTGGGTAAAGCCCGGTGGAATGTTTTCACGCTCGTCAATGATGCGTATGCCCTTGAGAATCTCCCACTCAACCGCCCGGTTGCTCTTGTTGTGGATGATAAAGCGGACTTTGCCAGCGTCAATGGTCAGTTCCATTGGGTCGCACGCATGGTCCAGAATCTCAATTTTAATTTCCTGCATGGCAGGGGCGGCAGTCTGTGCACCGGTGGTACTGGTGCTGCCTGCGTCATCGGCTTTATCGCAGGCGGTCAGCGCCATGGCGGCCGCAACAACGGCGGCGTAACGGGTCAGCCTACAAAAAACGCTCGAGCGTGACATGTGTTTATCCTTTATTTGTAAGCCTTTGAACCGTTTTGTGGTTCAAAGGCCTTTGCAACAGCGCCCGGGTTGTCTGCATGTTGGTGCACTTATGCATGTGTTGCATGCATACGCACAGCATCAGCCCGGTTCATCGCCATGCGCGTATCAGTTATCCAGCCCCAGTGTGGCACGCAGGGTGGAGAGGTCTTCTGCCAGCGTAGTGATCTGGGCCTGCATCAGCACCTTGTCGGCTTCGGTCACTGCGGTATAGCTCTGGAAGCCCTTGCCGTCGGCGGTGCGGTATTTATTCAGAGTGGCCTGTGCTTCGGCAAAGTTTTTCTCAATGGTTGCCAGCAGTTGCGGGTTGGCCTTGACGATCAGCGGGCGCAGCAGCTCCACAATCTTGATCGAGCCTTCCAGGTTGCCGCTGAAGTCCCACAGGTCGGTGCGGCTGTAACGGTCTTCTTCACCGCTGATCTTGGTCTGGGCGATTTCATCCATCAGGTCGGCGGCTCCCTGAACCATTTTCACCACCGGAATCGGCTCGTCCTGCAGGCGGCGTTGCAGTTCCAGTACATCGGCCATCAACCGGTCGGCATACTTGCCGGCACCTTCGGTGGTGTTCTGTGAGAACAGCAGGTATTCCAGGCGGTGAAAGCCGGTAAACTCGGGGTCGTTCACGCCATCTTTGAAATCGTCTTCACGTGCGTCAATGGCCGGGTCCATGTCGCCGAAAATTTCCGCGGCCGGCTCAATCCGTTCGTAGTGCACGCGTGCCGGTGCATACAACGCCTTGGCTTCTTCAATGCGGCCGGCTTTGACCGCATCGGTAAACTGGCGGGTCTTGGCTACCAGCTCGTCGATCTCGGCCAGCACATACATCTTGTACTGGCTTACCGGTTCAATGAAATCCTCGGCGTGCGGCACGTAGGCGGTTGCCGATGCAGTGGCCGGTGCCGTCTGGGCCTGTGCCACATAAACCGGCAGCGACAGCGCTGCTGCGCAGGCAGCCACAACAACAGAGGATTTGAGTTTGAAACGCAACATAAAAGCTCCTTAAAAAATGCAATGAATCATGAATGAGATGTAGACACAGATGCTGGCGCAGCAGCCTCAGATGTGGCTGGCGCTGTGGCAGCGCGGGCTGATCTGTCTGGCCAGAAGAAGAAAAGCAATGCCGGTATCAGGTACAGGAAGTAGGCGATGACTTCTCCGAGCGTGGGGTGGTCGTTGAACCCGAACAGCCCCGAGAGGACTGAGCCCAGTACCGTATGAATCGACAGGAAACTGTCCGAGAGGTCAAACACAATGGTTTGCAGGCTGTTCCAGATGCCGGCTTCGTGAAACGCCTTGAGCGCACCGGCCAGCAGGCCGGCGGCAATGAACAGAATCAGCACGCCGGTGTATTTGAAGAACTTGCGCAGGTCCAGGTGCACGCTGCCTTTGTAAATGGCGTACCCGAGCGCAATCGCGGTAAACAGGCCCAGGCTGGCGCCGGCGGTGGCAACCAGCACGTAACCATCCTGGTCAAAAAAGCTGAACAGGAAAAACAGCGATTCCAGCCCCTCGCGGGCCACTGCAAAAAACGCCATGCCCACCATCACCAGCCCCTGGCCGGTGCTGCGGTTGATGGCCGAATCAATGCTTTGCACAATGGAATTTTTGAGCGAGCGCGATGCCTTGCGCATCCAGAAAATCATGTAGGTGAGCACCACCACGGCAATCAGCGCGACAATGCCTTCAAACAGTTCCTGGCCTTTTTGCGGAATTTCGCCGACCGTGTAGTACAGCGCCAGGCCTACGATCAGGCACAGCGCAACCGCCAGTGCGATACCCAGCCAGACAAACTTCATCCATTTTTCATTGCCGGTCTGCTTCAGGTAGCTGGAAATGATGCTCACGATCAAGGCGGCTTCCAGCCCTTCGCGCAGCATGATGAGAAATGTTGCTAAAAACATGATGAATACAGCAAAAATGCAAGCCGCAGTGGCAGGCGTGCCTGTCGGATCGCCTGCGGTTGCGCCTACAACAGCTGATGTTCTGTTAATAATGAATGGTTATTATAGTGATAATGATTATCATTTAGCAATTAATCTGACAAGTACAATATGGATATGCCGGCAGACGGCCAAAACGGTGAGCCTGGCAGGCCGATTGCCTATAAGGGGCCTGAGGTGCCTAAGGAACTATGCAGCAGGGGATGAAGCCGGGGGCGAGGGAGAGCCGCAGGGGAAAGGCCGTTTACAGGGGCGGCAGGCCTGCTACCAGACAATGTCTTAACATGCCGTTAAAGGGCGCTGGAAAACAGCAGGCCAAGATACAATGAATTTGGGTAACGGATGGATGAGTTAAGAGGAAAATGATTGAAATGGCATTCAAAAAAATAAGAGTAGGTTTACTGGGATTACTGGGGCTGTTTTTATTTCCTCAAATGCTGTATGCGGCAAATAGGACACCGTTTGTGCCACATACGCTGTATTTCAGTGCGCAAAATGCGCTGTGTATTGCATCTGTCAATCAGGTACAGATCATTGAAAACTATTATGACGAAGGCCCGCTGGCTGCGGGGCTGAATATTACGCCCTATCTGGAAAACGGGGCAAATACCATTGCCGTTGATGTAGCGAGCCTGACGGCGTTAAAAGGCGATCCAACATATCCTGCCGACTTCGAATGCCGGATCGTGATCAAAGCGGCACTTCCTGAAGGGGATACGGAAGTCATACAGCTCGTTGCCACGGTTGCCCAAGTGGATGGTGAACTTCAGCCAACAGGCGCCCAATCGCCGCATTATCAGGGCTCGGCCAGTGCCGGTGCAGTCACTGAGTTTGAGAAGGAAGGAACCATTCTTTATCATATTGAACGTGAGGTCACGCTCAGCGGGCTTCCAGAGTGGGCATGGACCAAAGCCACGGTGTTTGAAGATACGCCGGAAAACATGGAAAAACTACGGCAGGCCTATGAAGAGCTCTGGCAATTGATGAATCATCAAGATATGGCAGGTATCCAGGAGAAAGCGCGCATCTCATTTGAGGAAAAAGAAGCCGCCAACCATCTGGCCCCCGGCATGTGGGCCGACTCTCTTGGGTTTGATGCCAAATTTGAGCAAAGTACCGGAGCGGTTCCTATCCGCTGGGATGATTTTGAACTGGAAACGGCGATGGGCGGGCGCCTGGTCCGGCTCGACAACAGGGGCTTTTCGCCACTGCGCCTTAAAAACCAGGAGGGCAAAGGCTTTTGGGGCTATAACCCCTGGTTTTCTTTGATTGACGGTGAACTGGTCATTTCCCGCTGACCGCAGCACCTGGCTGCGGCTTTTCTATCAGGCAAATCCACCATTGGCACGCAGCACCTGGGCGTTGACCCAGCCGCTGTCAGGCCCGAGCAGGAATGACACGACTCGGGCGATGTCTTCCGGTTGCCCCAGCCGCTCCAGCGGTGCTGCTTTGGCGAGCTGTTCAACCTGTTCGGCTGTTTTGCCGTTGAGAAAAAGTTCGGTGGATACCGGTCCGGGTGCCACGGCGTTGACCGTGATATTGCGTCCGCGCAGTTCATGGGCGAGTACCCGTACCAGTCCCTCCACGCCGGCTTTGGATGCAATATACGCGCCGTAGCCGGGTGCGGGCTTGGCAATCACGCTGGTTGAAACAGCAACGATGCGCCCGCCTTCGCCCAGGTATTTGGCGGCTTGGGACAGTACCAGAAAAGCGCCGCGCAGGTTGGTGTTGATGGTCTGGTCAAACAGCGCGATGTTTTCCGGTGCGATGGTTGCCATGGACATGACGCCCGCGCTGTGCACCACGGCGCCGATCACGCCAAAGGCCTCCTGCGTGGCGGCAAACAGGTGTTGCACATCGTCTGGCCGGGAGACGTCTGCCTGGATGACAACGGCATGGCCGCCCGTGTTGCGGATGATGGTAGCCACTTCCTGCGCCTGCGCTTCATTGCTCGTATAGTTGACGGCGATTTTGAAGCCGTCCATCGCCAGCCGTATCGCAATGGCTCGGCCAATACCACGCGAAGAGCCGGTGACAATGGCGGTTTTGACAGGCAGTGTGAGGGTGGGGCTGTGGCGGGTGTTCATGGCGGTTTCCTTTGGCAATGAAGTAGCGAAAGAGCACGGTCGCTGATGGCGCTGGTGGCGCTATTGTGGCATTTTGACAGTTATTTTTATAAAAGGCCAACCCATGCTGTGAACAGGGCTGATCACGCTGCCTGAGGGGGGCACAGGGCGGTTGTGCGGCTGCCGGTTCAGGGGAGAAAGAGAAAGGCACCCAATGAAAACAGGCCTCCGGGTAAGAGGCCTGAATGCGGATGAAAACCGAAAAACTGTTTTAGGGTGTATTAGAACGTGAACGAGGGATTCTCGTCAAAATTGCGCAGCCGTTCAATATAGGTTTCAAACAGCGATTGCGCGTGAATGTCTTCCATGCTGACCGGTTTTTCGGTATCGGTGCTTTCTTCCTTGCGGGTGTAGAGCATGGCGGTCATGGCCGGCGCATCACCGACTACCGCTACCAGCCTGCCGCCGGGTTTGAGCTGGTTGAAAAAGGTCTGCGGCACAAATGCGACCGAGCCGGTGAGCAGAATGATGTCATACGGGCCTTCTTTGGGGGCACCGCCGGAGCCATCGGTTACGCGCACTTCCACCTCGGTGATGTTGGCTTTTTGCAGGCTTTTGCGCGCCATTTGCCCCAGTTCAACTTCCAGTTCCAGCGAGAGCACGTTGGCACCCATTTGCGCCATGACGGCAGCCATATAGCCTGAGCCGGTACCGATTTGCAGCGCCCGGTCGTCGGGCTGAATCGACAGTGCCTGCAACAGGCGGCCTTCCAGCTTGGGAGAGAGCATGTGTTCGCCCTGGGTCGGGTTGGCGCGCAGGGGGATTTCCATATCGGCAAACGCCATGGCCTGATAGGCTGCCGGAACAAAAAGTTCGCGGCGCACAGCCTGTATGCACTCCAGCAGCTTGGGATCCAACACAAGCCAGGGGCGCAGTTGCTGTTCTATCATGTAGTAACGGGCTTGCTCAACGTTCATGGGCGGTCTCCAGAAGGTCAAATCTTGTCAATAATGGGTTAATCTTATCTATTTTAGAGCTTTATCGCCATGAAGGACAGTGATGGTGTATGGCATCAGGCTGTTATTCCTGGCGACCTTTGCAAAGCAGGCTCAGGCTGGCGGCTTCACTATACTGCCGGCCTGTGAGGGTAGGCCTGCCTGGCCTGGCGGGAGGTCAGCAGGTAGGCGGTCCAGCCCAGCGCAATCAGACTGCCGGCTGCCAGCATGGCCGTGGGAAACGGGCTGAGCGCCGCAACCTGCGATGCGCCAAAGTAGCGGCTGATGAAATATGTGCTTTGCCAGTGCGCAACCAGGATGGAGACCGGCCACAGCAGCCAGAAGCCGGCGATGGCAAAGCGCACCGCAGACGCACGCTTGACGGTGACCATGCATAAAAAGGTGGCAACCGCCAGTGTGATGGAAATGATCAGATGGGTGATGACGGTTGCCAGATAGGTGATCCAGGCCGGGTCTTTGGTGATGGCGGGCGCAATCTGGGCGAACAACTGGGTTTCAAAGCGTGCTCCCAGCGCCTGGGTTACCGGGCGGGCCAGCAGGATGATGAACATCAGCAGCAAGATGATGCCGGGAATGTTGGGAACATGGCTTTGCGGTGATGCAGCCGGTTGGCCGGACTGGGGTTCAGAAAGGGTCATGGTCAGGGGGCGCGCAATGAAATGGGTTGTATAAGGGGGTCATCTTGTGTCTAAAGGACACTGAGGATGCTTTTACCTGCACCGCCTGGGCAGGCATTGACAGCATTCTATAATGAACCGCATAACCTCATTTCCATCGACGTCAGTGCAGCGTGCAAACTGGTGCCCAAACATAGCGTATGACATCTCAAACCCGTTCCGACACGGTTGAATCAGCCCGGATTCCGGCAGACCAGCCCGTGGTTGCCAGTTGGGGAACCCTGTTTTCTTCCGAATACATCTGGCGCGCAGTCGCGGTAACCGGCGGGGTGGCGTTGTATGCCATCAATGTGCTGATTGTGGCGACCATCATGCCCTCCATTGTGGCTGAAATTGGTGGCGTGAATTATTATGCCTGGAGCACAACGCTGTTTGTGGTGGCGTCCATTCTGGGCTCGGCGCTGACCGTTTCTGTTTTGAACCGCTGGGGCGCGCGTACCGCGTACCTGACTGCCATGGCGGTGTTCATGCTGGGCAGTCTGGTCTGCGCGCTGGCGCCCAGCATGCTGGTGCTGCTGGCCGGGCGCACCGTGCAGGGGCTCAGCGGCGGCGTGCTGACCGCGCTCAGTTATGCGCTGATCCGGCAGGTGTTCAAACCCTTTTTGTGGCCGCGTGCGATTGCACTGGTCTCGGCCATGTGGGGCATTGCCACTTTATGCGGCCCGGCCATTGGTGGTGTGTTTGCCGAGTACGGGCTGTGGCGCTGGTCTTTTGGCGTGCTGCTGCCGGTGGCGGTGGTGCAGGCACTGATTGTGCTGAAACAACTGGCGCGCGGCGTGCAGCGCGAAGCAGGCAGCACGGGCCGTGAAAAAGCATCCATCCCGTGGCTGGCCCTGGCACTGCTGGTGGCATCTGCGATGGTGGTTGCCGTCAGCAGTCTGGAAAAAACGCGGTTATGGATTCCGCTCTCGGGCTGTGTGGGTGGCCTGCTGCTGGGTGCACTGGCGGTCTGGGTCGACAGCCGCAGCCAGGGTACGCAGATGCTGCCGGTTGGCGGGCACAGCCTGCGCATGCCGCTGGGGGTGGTTTATGCATGTATCTGGCTGCTGCAGGCGGGCATCATGGTTGAGATTTATGTGCCGTATTTTTTACAGCAGTTGCACGGGTATGGCCCGCTGGCCGCAGGCTATCTGGCGGCAGTCATGGCGGCGGGCTGGAGTGCGGCATCGCTGTTTTCATCGGGGCGCAGTGGCCAGCGGGCCAGCCAGATGCTGCGCCTGGGCCCGGTGCTGTGTGCGGGCAGTCTGCTGGCGCTGGCCGTGTTACTGCCCTGGCGCTGGGACATTTATCCGCTGCAACTGATGTTCTTGCTGGCAGCGCTGGCGGGTACCGGTTTTGGCATTGGCTCCACCTGGCCGCATCTGCTGACCCGGGTCATGCAACTGGCAGCACCCGGGCAGGGCGGGCATGCCTCGGCAGCCGGAACCACACTGCAACTGTATGGCATGGCCATTGGCTCGGCACTGGCCGGGCTGGTGGTGAACGCCACCGGTGGCGGGCAGGAGGGCGCACCGCCGGCGTTGATCGGGCAGGCGGCGCTGTGGCTGATGGCCGGTTTTGTTGTGCTGCCGGCGCTGGCTGCCATACTGACCTGGCGCCTGACCCGCAAGCCCGATGGCGCATGATACAAGCGCTTGGTATTAAAGCTCGGCGTTAGAGCTTGGCATTAGCGCCGGTGCTGGTGCAGCATTACTTCAGAAAGAAATGGGTGATCGGGTTGCTTGGATCCAGCAGCAGCTTGACCGCCATGATCAGGCAGACCACAATGATCAGCGGTTTGATGACTTTGGCGCCAAACCTGACGGCAAAGCGTGCGCCCAGTTGGGCACCAATGAAAGCGCCTACGGCCATGGTGAGCGCAACCGGCCACACAATGGCGCCCTGCACGCCAAACACCAGCAGCGCGCCAACATTGCTGGCTGCATTGCCCAGCTTGGTGTAGGCAATAGCGCGCAGAATGCCAAACCCCAGCAGCGATACAAAAGCGATCATGAAAAACGACCCGGCACCCGGGCCGAAGATGCCGTCATAAAACCCCAGGACCGGTGCCATGGTCAGGCAGAATGTGAAGTAGGACAGTTTGGCCCTGGTGGATTCGTTGGTCAGCTTGGGTGACAGATAGAAATAAATCGCCACAATGATCAGCAGAATAGGTACCAGCACCTGCAGGGCAGATTGCGGGATCACACTGGCCAGCACTGCCCCGATGGCGCTGCCCAGAAACGACATGCAAAAGATCGGCCAGCCGGTTTTAAACTCGATCAGGCCGCGCCGGGCGTAGGCAATGGTGGCGGAAATGGTTGCCGCCGAAGACTGAAACTTGTTGGTGGCCAATGCCGCCAGCGGGTTAACCCCTGCCATCAGCAGTGCAGGCAGTGTAATGAGACCGCCGCCGCCGGCAATGGCGTCCAGAAAACCGGCGCCAAACGCCACAAAAAACAGGATGACAATGGTCTCGATACCCACGATGATGTGATTCCCAACAGATAACAGGCTTTTGAGACGAGCCGGGAAAAATCCGGGGCAGATCCAGCAGCACCAGGCGCAAGTGTACGCCAGTTTGCAACTTGTTTCATGCGGTAGCATTAAGCAAACACCGGTAAGGGGCCGCAGTGTCCTGGCATACAAACTGTGCTGTTTTTATCCGGCATGGATGCAACTGACAAGAATTGGCACTAAAATCTGACAATAATGTAATATTACAGATAGAAGAAGCGCCATACCAGATAAACACCCCCATTTGGTGTTTATCTGCAAAACACCGGGTGAATGCCGTCAGATGTCATGAACTGTACGGCAGAGCCATCGCCAGAGTTGATACGCTGTCACCGGGGAAAAGACTGTTGCACTGACTGCAAGTTGGCACTTGTGGCAGATGAATCTGTCAGTGTTGTGCATCCGTGGTGTTTGCATGAGCAAGAGGTGCCAAAGGCACAAAATGCACTAAAGGCGCCAAAGGCAGAAAAGCCAATGGATGTGAAATTTTTGTCGCCGTACCGGCACAGGTATGCATGGTGCAGTGATTGTTTTGGTAAGTCGAATGTGAAGGAAAACCATGCCGATTCAAGCAATAAAACCGCAAAAGGCATTTGATCTCATTGAAAAGGGCGCCCGTTTGGTGGATATCCGTTCGCCGGACGAGCACGAGCGCGAATACATTGACATCGAAGGTGTGCGCAATGTGCCGATTGAGCGTTTTGCCGGGAAAAAGTTGAAGGCCGATAAGGATACCGTGGTGATTTTCCACTGCCGCTCCGGTGCGCGTACCCGGATGAATGCCAAGCTGCTGGAAAAAAGCGTGGCACCCGGACAGGCCTATTTCATTGAAGGCGGTCTGAACGCATGGAAAAAAGCCGGTCTGCCGGTATTTACCGCACCCTCTCAATCGTTTGAAATTTCGCGTCAGGTACAGATGCTGGTCGGCGCCTTGGTTGCTGCGGGGGTCACACTGGGTTTTGTGATTTCGCCATGGTTTCATCTGGTAGCCGCATTTATCGGGGTGGAACAGCTTTTTGCCGGGCTGACCGGGGTGAACCTGCTTGGTTACCTGATGATGCAGATGCCATGGAACAAAAAAGCACACCGGTATGCGGGGCTTGACCTGGATGAGTAGAAAAGAGTTATATTGCCAATCATGTCCGGTTGGCCGGATATTTTGAAAACGTGTTAAAGGGAAAACCATGCTGTTCAATCTGGGACTGACAGACCGGGTAGTTCGCATTGCAGTTGGCCTTTTGCTGATTGCGCTGGCTGTTGCCGGGCAGATTGGCTGGTGGGGCTGGCTGGGCCTGCTTCCGCTGGTGATGGGCATCATCGGGTTTTGTCCGGTGTACCTGTGGCTGGGCATCAACACATGCAAAAAGCAACCACAGGATTCAGCCTCCGGCACAGATCAGCAGCGCTGAAACAGCGCGCATTTTAATTCTTCGCACGCCGCTGCTACCCGGCACGCAGCAAATCCAAATGAATTGTTTCTGATGAAAAAAAGCACCTCAAGATGAGGTGCCTGCTGGTTTTAGCATGGATAAATGCGGTTTTGTAGAGGCGGGGGAGTATCCATCGACACGAGAAATGGCACCGTATCAGTCAAAGTTTCTCTTTTCAATGATGTTTCCATTTTTATCCCACCAAGTCCAAAGCCCTTGTGGTTTGTCATCCTGATAATAACCTTCTTGGGATTTCTGACCATTGTCATGCCACCAGGTCCAAAGCCCTTGCTTTTTGTTATCCTGGTAATGACCTTCACGAGCTTTCTGACCGTTTTCATGCCAGCGGGTCGAAAGTCCTTGCATTTTGTCATCTTGATAATGGTCCTCCGACATTTTCTGATCATCATGCCAGAAGGCCGAAAGTCTTTGCATTTTGCCATCTTGATAGTAGCCTTCCGAATGTTTCGCACCATCGCCATACCACCAGATGGGCCAAAGTCCTTGCCGTTTGCCGTCCTGATAGTAGCCTTCCATCATTTTCTGACCGTTTTCATGCAGCATGGTGTATAAGCCATCACGGCGTCGTTCTCCAGTCTCTGGTAATACTATCGCAGTATAAGGTTCTGTTGCCTTTTGTTCTGATGCATAAAATTCCTGCAGCAAAGCCTTGCCTTGTGTAGTTATGCCAAGAAATTTGAAGTAGCAGGTTGTTTCATGAAGGACGAAACATGGCTCTTCCGCGATCATTTCACCCACTTTCCATGGTGCGGCGGCTGTGGCCTGAGGGTCAAGGGTGTAAGAGGTTTTTTCCTGAGAGGGGTGCTGCGCATGGGCTGCAAAGACCATCACAAAACAGGATAAAAGAAGTAACAGTTTTTTCATGGTGTAAACCTACTTTGAAATGTACGGTTGATTCTAATGTAGATTTTGAATTAAATTGGCACTTTAACCCTTGACGCACCGTCATTCACTGTCGTCCATACCCTCCACCACAAAACGCACACGCTGTTGGCCCTGCCATTCGTCAGCTTCCAGCCGGTAGGCCAGGGTGGCCCTTTGTGGCAACGGTGCACTGCGGCCAAACCAGATGCCGTCAACCACTTGTTGCTGGTAGTTCAGTTTAAGCGCCAGGTGTTTTTCCCCGACAATGCGCTGCGAGAGTATCTGCAGCGGTTCACTGAAAACAGGGGCGGCAAAACCGTTGCCCCATACCGCCGTTTGCAGCAGGTGTGCCGTTTGCGGTGTGCAATAGCTTGCAGGCAGCGGCCCGTCGGTTGGCAGTGTGCGCGCCAGTGTGGCGGCATCCAGCAGCTCGGCCGCAATCTGTGCCAAAGCACTGGCAAATGTTTCAAAGTCCTGTGCCCTGAGGGTGCAGCCCGCGGCCATGGCGTGCCCGCCAAAGCGCAGCAGCATACCGGGATGGCGCTTTTCCACCAAGTCCAGCGCATCACGCAGATGAAACCCCGCAATGGAGCGCCCGGAGCCTTTTAATATCTGTTCCTGACCGGGTGCTTGGCTCGGGGCAAAAACAAACGCGGGGCGGTAAAACTTTTCTTTGATGCGCGAGGCCAGAATGCCGACCACGCCTTCGTGAAACCCGGCGTCATAAATAGCGATGGCCGCCGGTAATTGTGCGGCGCTGTCCAGTTGCTCATCAACTGTCAGGTGTTGCTCCAGCAGCACCAGCGAGCGCTCCAGCATGTCGGATTCAATGTCCTTGCGCTCGCGGTTGATCTGGTCCAGCGTACTTGCCAGGCGTGTTGCCAGCGCTGTATCGTCGGTGGTCAGGCATTCTATGCCGATGGTCATATCAGCCAGGCGCCCGGCGGCGTTCAGGCGCGGCCCCAGCGCAAAACCCATGTCAAATGTGCTGGCACGCGCCGGGTTGCGACGCGCCACCTGGAACAACGCGGCCACGCCGGGCTGCATCTGGCCTTTGCGCATGCGCTCCAGCCCCTGCGCCACCAGGCGGCGGTTGTTGGCGTCGAGCCGTACCACATCGGCCACGGTACCCAGCGCCACCAGGTCAAGCAGTTTGTCCAGCCGCGGCTGTGTCTGCGCGTCAAAACGGCCGCGTGCGCGCAGTTCGGCCCGCAGCGCCAGCAGCACATAAAACATCACGCCCACACCGGCCATCGCCTTGCTGCTAAAGCTGCATTGCGGCGCATTGGGGTTGACGATGACATCGGCTTCAGGCAGTTTCACCTGCCCATCAACCAGCGCGGGCAGATGGTGGTCGGTAACCAGCACCTGCAAACCCAGTTGGCGCGCATGTGCCACGCCTTCCAGGCTGGCAATGCCGTTATCCACCGTAACCAGCAGCCCGGCACCGGTGGCTTTGACACGGTCTGCAATGGCCGCGGTCAGCCCGTAGCCGTCCACAACGCGGTCCGGCACCAGGTAGCTGAGCTGTTCACGCGCAAAACCCAGCATGGCCAGTCCGCGCAAAGCCACGCTGCAGGCGGTAGCACCGTCACAATCGTAGTCTGCCACAATGCACAGTTTGTGCTGCTGCTCCAGCGCGTCGGCCAGCAGCAAAGCCGCTTCATGCGTGCCTTCCAGCGTATCGGGTGGCAGCAGCCGTTTCAGGCTGGCATCCACCTCGTCGATGCTGCTGACGCCGCGTGCCGCATACAGGCGCGCCAGCAGCGGGTGTATGCCGGCCTGCTCAAGTTGCCACTGGGTACGGGGAGGGATGTCGCGCGGAATTAAATGCATGAACGCCATTGTAATCGGATGATGCGGCGGCGGCTTTTGCCCTGCAATGGTCCATATGCAAGGCGTTGAATCAGCGCGTTAAAGCGCTGCCAGAATCTGTACCGGCTCCGGTGGCTGGTGAAACCATTTCTGAATGCCGCCCCACAGGCTCTTTTGTCCCTGCCACTGCCAAAAACCGCAACTGCCCGATAAAGTCAGTTGCACCGTCTGACCGCTGCGGTAAGCCTCCAGCAGCGTGGCAATGGGGCCGGCATCCAGCGTTTGCCAGGTTTGCAGCCATGCCGGACCGTCGCCTTGCAGTGAGGGCAGGCGCAGGCGGTCATCCATGACCAGATCCTGCGGCAGGCTTGCCTGTGCAGGCAGTATGCCGCAGCCGGAAAGCCAGATGCTGTTGACATCCGGCTCTCCGTTGTCGCGCCGCTGCCGGTTCACCGCCAGGCGGTACAGCAGCATTTGTACCTCGTTTTGCAGGCGGCGCAGTTCTTTGGCTGGCTCAGAGTCATCGGGCAACCAGTCGTCCACGTCCTGCCCGATGGCGCGGTCAATGCTGGCAGTAGCCAGTTGTTGCAGCAGTTCATGTGTGGCATACCAGCGCAATGCCGTTCCCCACTGCAACTGCCAGCCCTGCGCGGACAACAGCGGTTGCACTGCATCAAACAAGGCATGCGATTCATCGTCGCTCAGGCGCAAATTCTCCGGCACCCCCATGCTGATCTGGTCCAGCCCCACTGTCCAATGCACAGGCGTAATCTCTGCCCAGCAGCGGCCGGTGACATCCAGCCCCTGGGCTGCCATGTGCAGGCTGGCGCCGGGAAAGCGGCCATCATCGCAGGAAAGCCCCATCACATTTGCCAGCACACGTTCGTGCGGCATGTTCAGGCTGTACGGATCGCTTTTGTCCAGCCCCCTGTCATTCAGGCGTGCGAGCAGTTGCTGCAAGTTGGGCAGCTTCAGATGTGCGGCCAGCGCATCGGTATTGGGCGTGACGGCGGCGCTGTGGGCATGAGTAATCAATAAATGCATCGCGCTATTGTGTGCCATGGCAGGCACTCTGCGCAAGTACGGCAGGCAATGCCGCCGGTCAGGCAGGGGGCTTGCATTCCCTATGCTTGGGGGCAAGGTGGCAGGCAGCCATATAAAGACCGCTTTTAAAAACACATGACCATATGCCCATAAGCTGCCATCAAGCCACCACCTGCATACAACCAGCGTTTATAACCGGACTTTACCGTGCAGGAGGCTTATATGCCACCTTACTGCCCTGTCAGCCTGTTCAGGGCGAAAATGACAATCCTGCGGGGCGCGCTATACTGGCAGACATATCAAGGACAAACAGACAACGGCAGCTATTGCCTTTAAAATGAACAGCTATGGATGAGCGGTCGAGACTACTTCTGAAAACCCTGGTTGAGCGTTACATTGCAGACGGTCAGCCGGTGGGGTCGCGCACGCTTTCCAAAGCCTCCGGACTGGAACTCTCGCCAGCGACCATCCGCAACGTGATGGCCGATCTGGAAGAAATGGGGCTGATCACCAGCCCGCATACCTCGGCCGGGCGCATACCCACACCGCGCGGTTACCGCATTTTTGTCGACACCATGCTCACCGCCCACACGGCCAATGAACGCCTGGTGGCCGAAGTGCAGCGCAATGCCGGTCTGCCCAGCGGGCAGCCCAAGCAGGTGTTATCTGGCGCGGCACATATGCTCTCGGAACTTTCGCACTTTGTCGGGGTGGTCATGGCGCCACGCCACAACACCGCGTTTCGCCACATTGAATTTCTGCGGCTGGCTGCCAGGCGAATTCTGGTCATCATCGTGGCAACCGATGGCGATGTGCAAAACCGCATTATCCATACCGCGAATGACTATAACCAGAGCGAACTGGCCGAAGCGGCCAACTACCTCAACAGCAACTTTACCGGACAGGCGCTGGACACGGTGCGCGGCCAACTGGCCGGTGAAATTGAAGTGCTGCGCGGCGAAATCGTTGAGCTGATGCGTTCAGCGGTAGAGGCCAGCACCGGCAGCGACAATCAGGCGGAAGAACAGGTCATGGTCTCCGGCGAGCGCAACCTGCTGCAGGTCAGCGACCTGGCCGGCGACCTGGAATCGCTGCGCAAACTGTTTGACCTGTTTGAACAGAAAACCCAGTGGCTGCAACTGCTGGACGTATCCGACAAGGCCGAAGGCGTGCGCATCTTCATCGGTGGCGAAAGCCATGTGGTACCGTTTGAAGAACTCTCGGTAGTCACCGCGCCCTATGAAGTCAACGGGCAGATTGTCGGTACGCTGGGCGTGATCGGCCCCACCCGCATGGCGTATGACCGCATGATACAGATTGTCGACATCACCTCGCGGCTGGTCAGCAATGCACTGAGCTACAAGCCCGACGGCCCCGACGCCTGAACATGGCCAAAAGCTGGGGCAAAATCAAAAAAGAACTGGAACAGCACTGGATGTGCGAAGCCACCCGTGGCCGTGTCAGCTACTTTCTCACGCGTTACCGCCAGGCGCACGACCAGCGCGGACGCGTTGCCGTTCTCATTGATGGCAAAGAAGCGCTGCATAGCTCAGACCTGGAAACCGAATGCGAGAACCCCGGCCTCTGGGGACGTGCAGAACAGCAGGGCATGAACCCGGTTATGCTGGCCGCTTACGAAAAAGGCCAGTTTCACACCAGCCTGTTTGAAGAAAGCTACCAGGTCTACACCAGCCAGAGCCTGCAAGACAATATCCAGTCAGCCGACCCGCTGGTGCGGCTGTTCACCCTGTTTGACCGGCGCATTGGCAGGCAGCAGATTAAAACACTCAAAGAAACGCTCATAGGCAATGCACCGTTTCTGCAAACATTCTATGCATTTCGCCTGCAATGCGAATTTCCTACAAACGTACCGGCCAGCCTGAAAAACCTGCCTGCTGAACAGCTTCAAAAAACAATGCATATTCCGGCACAGCCGGAATAAAAAAACACCCGATACGGCAAACGTTATGTGAACGCCTGCTATTTTCAACTGGCTGCGTTACAGTATATAATCACACCTTTTGAGGCGATTGCCTTATCACAGAAAAAATATCGGGCCTATAGCTCAGTTGGTTAGAGCAGCGGACTCATAATCCGTTGGTCCCTGGTTCAAGTCCAGGTGGGCCCACCAAAAAATATAATAAAATCAAAACTATAAATCAGCAGTCGTATCAGACTGCTTTTTTATTTGCGGAAATTTTTCCGCAATTATTTTACTGGCTTCACCTTGGCACCAACTGTGCCCCTGACATAATGATCAGTCATGGCCTCGGTTGTGTGCCCCCGTAACTTCTGAGCGCTGCGAATGCCCTGCATATCATCAACCTGTGTCGTGGCCTTAGCCCGCATGTCACGCAGTTGAAAATCCTTTTTGTCCACCTTAGCGGCAGCTCTGGTGGTGCAGCATCAGGAGCGACCGCAGTGGCTCTTGGCGGCAGCGGTGGGCCCGGGAAGAATTATTGTCGCTGAATATATTTTGTCCTAATCGTGGCGTTATAATTTTGACCCATGATCTATAAACCTGAAATTGACGGACTGCGTGCCATTGCTGTTTTGCTGGTACTTTTGTGCCATGTGGGGCTGGCTTTCCCAGGCGGCTACATTGGCGTGGATGTCTTCTTTGTTATTTCGGGTTTTTTAATCACCAGCATTCTGGTATCTGATTACGAAAACAGGCGGTTTAATCTGGTCAGGTTTTATGCCAAGCGATTTATCCGCCTTTATCCGGCACTTTTGGTTGTGATTGTTTTGGTGTTTGCAGCAGCGTTTTGTTTAGCGGATCAAAAACTATTAAAAACAGTATTACATTCTGGTAGTTATGCAACTGCTTCTATATCCAATGCCTATTTCAGCAAGAATTTAGGATATTTTGATTTAGGGACTCAGTTTCAACCTTTTCTGCATACATGGACATTGGGTGTTGAGTGGCAGTATTACCTGCTGGCTCCTGTTTTAATCTGGATTCTGCTCAAGCATTCTAAAGAGGCTCTGATCATCGGGTTGGCTGTAGTTGCAGGTTTTTCGCTGATGTTTTCCCAAATCGGGGTAGAGCAAACACCAAATACAGCATATTACCTTTTGCCATATCGGGCTTTTGAATTGTGCATCGGGTCCTTACTGGTGTTTATTTATCACAGGGTACTCCATGCTATTACGGCGGCAGTTTTGTGTATTGTTGGGTTAATTGCAATACTGGCAGCAGCATTTTTATATTCTGCACAAACACCATTTCCGGGGTATGCAGCGTTGCTTCCGACGGTGGGGGCGGCGGCTGTGATTTACGGGGCTGGTGGATTTGCCAAAGGGAACCTGCTGCGCTGTGCTCCCGTTGTTTACATTGGAAAAATTTCTTACTCAATCTATCTGACACACTGGCCGCTGATTGTTTTTTATCAGTATCTGCTGGTTACACGACCAATGGCGTGGGGAGACAGGATTGTTTTGCTTGGACTTTCAATTCTGTCAGGTATGGCGCTTTACCATGGCATTGAATCAAAAGTCACCTGGAAAAAGATCGGCAAAAAATGGCTTTGGTGCATTGGTCTGATCGTTCTGAGTGTGGCGATCGCTTTGGGGGCAAAGTGGAGTTATAAAAATATAGATGCATTCAGGTGGAGGGTGACAGGGCTAAGTGCTGAAGAATCTCAGTTTGTCGAGAGAAAATATGTAGTGCTTGACAAGCTAGGAGATGCTGATGGCCAACCCGCGGCCGTTTTGTTGGCTGACAGCATGGGGTACAACTATGCTATTGGTTTTGATCATCTCATGGCAGATAGCGGGTATTATTTCAAACTGGCACTCAGAGGGACGTGCTGGATGGTTGATGCAGAATATACGTTTAATAATGCACTTCATCTAGACCCTGCAGATATAAATAAATGTAGAGATACTTACCGGCGAGGACTCTCGTATCTGGAAGGGAACAACCTGCCCTTAATACTTGCACAGGAGTGGATGTACAAAGATGCTTTGCTGCAGGGGGATCAACCCATATATATTTACCCTGGAAATGATGAGTACTATGATTTCATTTTAGGCAGGCTCAAAGCTTTGCGGGAGAGGATGGGAGATAGAAAGATCATCCTCATTGGTGTCCCGCCATATCATTACAGTAACAATGATGAACGCAAAAATACAGGATGCAGAGGACGCCCCACGTTCTTGGTGGATGTGTGTCAATTTGCCAATGATGAAACGTACCTCATCGAAGAAACATACACCTACCGGATGAACAATATGCTTCGTCAGTTTGCGCAAGAGTACCCAAACACATACTACATCGACACATCAAATATTATTTGTCCTGATGGAATATGCAGTACAAAAAATGATGACAGGTACTACCAACTGAATGACATCAATCATTTTTCGTACAAAGGCTCCGTGCTCGTGGCTCCTATGCTGATGCAGCAGATTGAGGAGATTATCGGCGTTAAGCTTCACCGGGACAATTCATTGCGTCAAGCAATGTAAATTGAAAGGCAATATCAATGACCAATGGATATATCAGAGAAATGAAGGTGATCTATACGCCCAACGGCATTTTGATGGGCGGCGGTGGTCGTGATGGTGTTGCTAAAGGTGCCGTGGGTGTACCTGGCTTGGGAACAGGCGATTCCATGGGCGGTAGCGGCAGTGGCGGCGGCGCTAAATGGGCTCTAGTTGTAACAGGCTCAGTTATTTGTGACAGGTACGAAATCGGCCAATTAGAGCTGCAACAGGAGCAGACTGTGGGTCGATAAAAAACCAGTCCCCTTTGGGGATGGGGAAGTAACAGATAAAAGGTAGCCACCTACGGGTGGCTTTTTTATTTAGCAGTAAAAAGACGGGCGACCTGATCTGAGTTGGATATGTGCTCTGACCGGAGCTGTTATATAAGGAATAATTTATCATGATAGACTACCGTAATAATTCATAAGGAGATAAACAATGCGTTATTTATGGGTTGCAATCATCTCATTGGTTTTTTCAATTACAGCGTTTGCACAATACCAAGGTCCAGGAACAAATCAAGGTGGTTTTGTGGGACCTTCTGCACTGACCGAGGTATCCAAGGCATCACAGGTTGGCAATGCACAAGAAGATGCCCCTTGTATTTTGGTCGGCAACATCGTTGAAAGGCTTAACCGTGATCGCTATACATTCAAAGATGAAAGTGGAACTGTGGTAGTGAATATTCCTCCGCATGTATTTAGTAATACAACTGTGACTCCTGAAACTAAAATCCGTTTGATTGGAGAAGTTGGAGGAAAGCGTCACTCAGATCAACGTCAAGATCCACATGTGCGCGTGAGGTATCTAGAGGTAGTGAAATAACTTTCCTTTTAAAACATACAACCGCCTTCGGGCGGTTTTTTCGTTCACATATGCCCTTATTGTCGAAATACAGTATGTGTAGGTTGTCGTAGTTTTCAGTGGTAGCCTGTTATTAACACATGACAATGAGGAAATACATATGATGAATACACCAAATTCAAATCCTATCGTGGATAAGGGCAAAACTGATTTGGCGGTGGCACCTGCCGCAGCAACTTCTGCGCAGGTATCTGCTACATCAACAAGTATTCCGGCAAATCTTAAATACTTTGGCTATTTGCACGGTGCGCATGGTCAGCAAAATGAAGTGGTCGGGCATACTAACCTTTCGGTAATTGACTGGACGCATTACCCGAGTTACACACAGCTTATGGTCGATTTGAACGTCATCAAAGCCAATGGCAACAAAGCTGTGATTACAACACCGGTTTTGTATATGTCTCCCGGTAGTGGCGCTCAACCTAATACTTTGCGCCCAGATGCGCAGGCGCAGTGGAGCAGCTTCATGTTTCGGTTAATTGCAGACAAGTTTTTTGATCCTGCAAACCCTGAGAACGGAACTGTAGTTGGCTTTTATCCGGTGGATGAACCTGAAATCAATGGCATGGCGGATGTGAATGGTGCTCCCTCTCCTAAGTTGATACAGATTTTGAACATCATCAGAAACAATCAAAATTCACGACTTGCCCCATTGACGACCTGTGCCAGCATCTACTATGGAAATGTAATTCAAGGATTGAAACTGTTTGACTGGATTGGACTGGATGTCTATACCAGACCGATCTGGGATGAGCATGGAAATATCATTGGATATGAGAATGAAGATGATGATGCGTATGTTGGCAAGTTTTACCATCTTCAAAGCTTATTGCAGCTTCGTCCGGAACAGCGAATGGTTCTGGTGCCGCAGGCAGCAGTTTTCTACGATAGAAACACCTCTCAAGTCAGTGATGACATATGTAATGACCCATATAGAATGCTGTTTGTGGCTCAGACCAATCCGGCAGTGATGGCAATCATTCCGTTTCTGTGGAATTCAGTCAACACTTCGACAGAGCTATTTGATGGGCTGCGTTCAGGAGCGCCTCAATTGCAAGGTATTCGTCAAGCATATGATCAGATTGGCAAGCAGGTGAAGTTTGCAGGTGCCAATGCAAGCTGTATTGGTTACCGAATTCCGACTTCGATGGTGGCAGGCAGGCCTTATGACATTCGCATAGATATGCGCAATACAGGCAATGTCGCGTGGGAGCCCGGTGTGGTGCATCTGGGGACACAAAGCCCGCATGACAATACCATTTGGGGTTCGCATCGGGTGTGGCTACCTCGACGCGTTATGCCTGGAGAGATTGTAGAAATCGTCTTTACCGTGATGGCGCCATCCACTCCGGGCAATTACGTTATGCAGGGTCGCATGGTAGCAGAAGAAATCACCTGGTTTGGTGATTTGACAGCATACCATGTGGTCAATGTAGTCGCTGGGTAATGCAGTTTTATCGGTATTAAACCGTTCACCTAACAACAAGTCAGCCGTCTACGATGAGTAGGCGGCTTTTTTATTGGGCAAAAAGAAAAACACAGGATATGAAATGCAAAACCTATTCAAGACAGTGAAAGGCCATGTGATACAGGCTATTGGCGTACCAGCTGCGGGGGTAGGAAGCTCTCTGATGATCTCCATGCAGGACGATGTGATCAGGGCGTTCGGAATCACCCTGTCGAACTGGTGCCTGATCGTATCCTTTATTTACGGCCTGTTTCAACTGTTCATGGCTATCTATAAACACTTTAAAAAGAAGGGGGATGACGAATGAC